>CAYPZF010000058.1:0-6893 GCA_964415275.1 uncultured Oscillospiraceae bacterium
CCCCTCCTGGATTTGGGTCTTCAGGGTGCCGGAGGAGTCGAAGGTGTAGATGACGGTGACGTCGGGGGCCGTCTCCCGGTACATCTCTGCGATTTGCTTCATGGTCTCGGTCATGGAGGCGGCGGCAAAGACGACAAGCTCCACCGGCTCGGTGTCAGGGGTGGGGGTGGCGGCGCTGTTCCCGCCGGTACAGCCGGCCAGCATGGTCAGCAGGAGGAGCGCGGCGAGCGTAAGTACGGACAATTTCTTCATGGATAGCATTCCTCTCCCTTCAAGTTTGGTTTTATACAACGAGAACCCCCGTCACGGCGTTCTCGTTATATCCCGGGGCAGGGTGAAGGGGCGGGTCAGCGGCCGCAGTCGCGGGCGTCCCCCCGCAAGACCTCCAGCCCGTGGGCCAGGCCGGGCAGGAGAAAGGACAGGGACTCGGAGACGGCCCTGGGGCTGCCGGGCAGGTTGACAATGAGCGTGCCCTTGCGGATGCCGGCCGTGGCCCGGCTGAGCATGGCCCGGGGCGTGATCCGCATGGAGTGCGCCCGCAGGGCCTCCGGGATGCCGGGCACCGGGCGCTCGATGACGTCGGCGGTGGCCTCCGGTGTGCAGTCCCGGGGGGAGAAGCCGGTGCCGCCGGTGGTGAGGATGAGGTCGGCGGCGTCCGAGTCGCAGAGCTCCGCTATGGCGGCGGAGAGCATGGCCCGGTCGTCGGGGAGGAGCAGACAGCGGGTGACGAGATATCCGGCCTCCTCCAGTATGGCCCGGGCGGCGGGGGTGGACAGGTCCTCCCGCGTCCCGGCCCAGCCGGAGTCGCTGGCGGTGATGATGGCGGCCCGGAGGGTCATGGCGCTTCCTCCTCATTGTTTGTTGGTGTGGCGCCCACCGAGAGGGTGCCCCCGCGGAGCACCCGGGTGAACACGCCCTCCCGGGGCATGATACAGTCCCCCATACGGCTGTAAATCTCGCAGTGGCTGTGGCACTCCTTGCCAATCTGAGTGAGCTCCAGCACCACCTGGTTGCAGCGGAAGCGGGTGCCCAGGGGCAGGGCGCGAAGGTCGTATCCGGACACCACCAGGTTTTCACCGAAGGCCCCGTAATCCACCTGGGCGCCCCCGGCGCGGAACGCCTCCACCTTCTCATAGGAGAGCAGGGAGACCTGGCGGTGCCAGGGGCCGGCGTGGGCGTCCCCCCGGATGCCCCAGTCCGCTTCCAGCAGGGCGGAGCCCACGTTTGTTTTCCGCGTGCCCTTTCGCGCGCTGGTGCAGACGGCGACTATGGTCCCCATAGGACTAACCTCCAATTTGGCTCATGGTGCGGGTCTCCTCCCCGTCAATCTCCGGGGCCTGAAACCGATGCGCCGGGGGCTTTTGAGAGACGGCCTCCAGAATGGCGGCACGAATGCCGCTGTCCGCCCCCGACAGCAGGGGCTTCAGGGCCACCCCCGACTCGTACTGAAGGCAGGGCTTGAGAAACCCGGTGCTGGTCAGGCGGAGCCGGTTGCACCGGCTGCAGAAGGGGTGGCTGATGGCGCTGATAAACCCCAGTTTGCCCTGGAAACCGGGCACGGAGAAATAGCGGCAGGGGCCGCCGCCCAAGGGGGCTTCCCAGGGGAGAAGGGGGCCCAGGCGCGCCTCCAGCAGGCGCCTGACCTGCGCCTCGGAGCGGGGCTCCAGCCCCTTGCCCGGGCCGATGGGCATGAGCTCAATGAAACGGACGGCCAGGCGGCGGTCCCGGGCCAGCAGGGCCAGGGAGAGGAGCTGGTCATCGTTGCGACCCAGGGGCACACAGTTGAGCTTTACAGTCAGGCCGGGGGCGGCCAGGGCGGCGTCGAGACCGGCCAGGACCCGGTCCAGGCCCTCCCCGCGGGTGAGGGAGGCAAACTGAACGGGGTCCAGGGTGTCCAGACTGATGTTGACGCCGTCCAGCCCGGCGGCCAGCAGATCGGGGAGCTGCGCGGCCAGGAGGACGCCGTTGGTGGTGAGCGTGACGGCCTCAATCCCGTCTATGGCCTTGAGGGAGGCGAGCAGGAAGGGAAGCCCCCTGCGCACCAGGGGTTCCCCCCCGGTGAGCTTGACCCGCTTTACCCCCAGGCCGGCGAAGATGCGGCACAGGCGGAGCAGTTCCTCATAGGAGAGCAGGTCCGCGTGGGGCAGCCAGGGCACCCCGGCCTCCGGCATACAGTAGACGCAGCGCAGGTTGCAGCGGTCGGTGACCGAGACGCGAAGGTAGTCAATCTCACGGTGGCAGCGGTCTTTCATGGCACACCGCGCGGCGGGGCAGGCGCCGGGGCCTCACGGGAGAACACGCCGGATTTGCCCCCCTCCTTGCGCACCAGACGGATGGAGGAGATCTCCATGGCCCGGTCCAGGGCCTTGCACATGTCGTACACGGTGAGCAGTGCCACCGAGACGCCGGTGAGCGCCTCCATCTCCACGCCGGTCTGGCCCGAGACCCGGACAGTACAGGTGGCCTCGATGACGCCCTCCTGGGGCAGGAGCGTAAAGTCGACGGCGCATTGGCCGAGGATCAGCGGGTGACACATGGGGATGAGCCCGGCGGTGCTCTTGGCGGCCATGATGCCCGCCACACGGGCCACCCCCAGCACGTCGCCCTTGGCGGCGGTGCCCTGGGCGACGGCCTCCATCACCGGGGCATTCACATGAATCCTTCCGCTGGCGACGGCCAGACGGCAGGTGGAGGGCTTGTCGGTGACGTCCGCCATGACGGCGTTGCCGCGGGCGTCAAAGTGACTCATGCGCGGGTCCAAGCCGCACACCTCCTCTCAGCCGCACGCCCCAAAGGGGCAGATAGGATAATGACACTGGGCACAGCCCAGACACAGGCCGCCGTGGCCCAGCCTCACCAGGTCTGCCCGGGAGACCGGCAACCCGGCGGCAACGCGGGGCAGCACCAGATCAAAAATGGTGGCTCCGGCGTACATGACGCAGCCGGGCAGACCCATGACGGGGGTGCCGTCCTCAAAATAGCCCAGCAAAAACATGGCGCCGGGGAGCACGGGGGCGCCGTAGGCCACGACGCGGACACCGGCCTGCTTGATGGCGCCCGGCGTGCGGTCGTCGGGGTCTACGCTCATGCCGCCGGCGCAGAGGATCATGTCCACCCCCTGGGCCTTGCAGTCCAGAATGGCCCCGGCGATGGCCTCCATATCATCCCCCGGCAGGCGGTGGACCTGAGCCAGGATGCCGTAGGCGGCCAGTTTGTCCAGTATGACGGGGGTAAAGGTGTCCTCCACGAGGCCGCTGACCACCTCGCCCCCGGTGACGACCAGGCCCGCGGTGCGCAGCTTCCAGGGCAGCAGCTCCAGAAGGGGGCGGCCGCCGCCGGCCGCCTCGGCCCTGACGATGGTCTCCTCGGCGATGACCAGGGGGATGACCCGGGTGCCCGCCAGCTTCTCCCCCGCGCGGACGGGGGTATTGGTGCGGCGGGTGGCGACGATGACCTCGTCCACCAGGTTCACGGCGGTCAGCCGGTCCACATCCACCCGAAACAGGCCGTCAATGTCGGCGAGGAGCTCAATCTTGCCCTCTTTCACCGGCGTGGGACGTATGTGCGCGCCCTGACAGATGGCACGCAGGCGCTCCGCCGCCTCATCCTCGTGGAGCATGCCCTCCGCTTTCTCCCAGATGTAGAGGTGCTTCTTGCCCATGGAGAGGAGCACCGGGATGTCCTCTTGGGTGACCACATGCCCCTTGCGAAACCGCGCGTCCTTGGTGACCCCCCTGATGATCTGGGTCAAGTCGTGGCACAGCACGTGCCCCACGGCGTTTTTCGTCTCAATCAGCTTCATAATAAGGGCGGACGCTCCTTCCAAAAAGCCGCGGCCCCGCGCGCGCTGCCGCGGGGCGGTACGGCGCCCCGGGCCGGAGCCCTCAGACACGGCTACCCGGGGCACAGAGCTGCAATTTACCGGATGATACACCCTAAAAAGGGACTGAATCTCCACAAATTGGGTTTTTATTATCATAACATAATTTGATTTGCAAGGCAACATCCTCTTTGGCGGACGCCGGCCAAACGGTCCTGGTGGCTGTTTTTGTGCCATGTGACCGAAGCGGGCGGTCAGACGGCCCGCCGTGACTGTACATTGCGGCGAAAATATGATATACTGTCTATGGTATACGTTCTTAGGAAACGCAAGAGGTGTGAGACGATGAACGGCGCTTTTAGGGCCCTGACAGATGTTCTGAACGCCCGGAGGGGAACCATATTCCAACCGATCGGTGTGTGTCGCAAGCCATGGTCCATTGTACGCTTATGCTGATGGGCTTATTTTTCTATTGTGCTTGACGCCGTCTGTTGGGACGGCGTTTTTTATGCCTAAAAATACAGAAATGTGTGGTGACCAATGTGCAGACAAAGATGAATCAGGCCGGGAAGCTGGAGCGGCTGTTCCGGATCTCGTATCAAAAAACAGACCTATTCTGGGAGGCGGCAAAGGCGCGAAAGGCGTGCCGGTCCCAGCTCGGGCTCCTGAAGGGGGGGTATCGGGGCGACAAGCGCCTCTTTCGCGCCCAGGTGCTGCCGTTTTGGAGCAAGTACGGCATGAGGCCCCGTAAAATGTGGTACGACCTGTACTGCTTCAAGAACGGCGCGTATGACCTGCGCCACATTCCGGAGGAGCTCTCTTGGAACAAAATCTATCCCGCCTGCAACAACCCCGGGTTCCGCCAGGCCTATACGGACAAGTGCGTCTATCCCCAGCTGTTTCCGTACCTGAAACAGCCCCGCACGATTCTGAGGAACAGCAACCGCTGTTTTTTTGACGGCACCGGCGCGCTCATCGGGTTTGCCGCGGCAAAGGCCCTCCTGCAAGCGGAGGAGCGCTTTGTGGTGAAGCCGGCCATCCACAGCGGTGAGGGCGTCGATCTGTTCTTTTATGAACGGGACAGGCGCCCCGGCCTGGACGTTCAGGAGCTGATGAGGGCCTATGGCTCCAACTATATCGTGCAGGAAATTGCCGCCCAGCACGACGTGCTGGCCTCCATCCACGCGGAGTCACTGAACACGATACGGGTGATTTCCTTTCTTTTTCGGGGTGAGGTCCATATTTCCTCCTCCATCCTGCGCATGGGCACGGCGGGCTCACGCCTCGACAATGTCTCCGCCGGCGGCCTCGCGTGTCCGATCCTGCCTGGGGGCAGATTGGCGGAAAAGGCCATCAACAGACGCTCGCAATGGTTTGCCAGCCACCCTGGCGGAGCTGTGTTTCAAGGGATAGAGGTCCCCTCCTACGAGCGGGTGCTGGCGGCGGTGCGCAGGGCGCATAAAACCATTCCCCACTTTCGCATTATAGGCTGGGATTTTTCCATTGACGAGGCCGGGGACCCGGTGCTGATTGAGTATAACGGAGCGCCCGGAATGAACCAGGTGAGCTGTGGGCCGCTGTTTGGGGACCTGACAGAGCCGGTACTAAATATGATATTTTTAAATGAGGATGAGTTTGCCGGCCGCTGACGTGTGCGGGGCCGGTCAATTTCAGATAAAAACAAGAGAAGAAAGGATGGAAAGATGAACATTTCAATTTTAGGCGCCGGCAATTGCGGCACAGCGATGGCCGCGGAATTGAGCTTGCGGGGTCATGAGGTGGCGCTTATTAAGACCTCTCACGCCATGCACGACCAAAACTTCAATGTCCTATTGAAGAACGGCGGTGTCATCACGCTCTATGAAAACGGGGAGACGGCCACCGTCAAAGTAAACCGCGTCACCAGGGACCTCTCCCACATCAGCGCAAGCGACATGGTCATTGTACTGATCCAGACCAATTACCACGAGGCGCTGATCAAGCGGATCAAGCCTTATCTGCGTGACGGCCAGATTCTTCTGCTGAACCCCGGGTATTTGTCCACCGCCTACGTGCGAAAGCACTGCCCGGAGATTGCTCTGGCCGTCTGCGAGGCCCAGAGCTCTTTTGTCGATTGCAGGATCAGCGAGCCTGGGGCGGTCAGGATTGGATTCCGGAATGTGCGAAACCCCGTCGGCATCTACCCGGAACGGCACGCTCAGAAGGCGCGGGAGGCCCTTGACGCCCTGGGGTTTCCCCTTGTCTATCTTTCCTCCGTCGTGGAGGCCGCGCTCCATAACCCAAATCTGATTGTCCATACTGTCGGGGCCATCATGAGCATTCCCCGCATTGAAAAGACCAAGGGCGACTATTGCATGTACCATGAGGTGTTCACCCCCAGTGTCTGGCGCATCCTTGAGGTGCTTGACGGAGAGAAAATGGACGTGATGGAGCAGCTGGGCTGTGAGCGTCTCTCCTATGTGGAGGCCTGCAAGTACCGCAACTCTCTGGACGATGACAGGGACGCCAAGGAGGTGTTCTTTTGGTATGCCGATATGCCCACCCGGGCAAAGGGGCCCTTCACAGTGGACTCCCGCTATATTTCAGAGGATGTGCCCCAGGGGCTTGTCCTCCTGGAGACCTTGGGAAGCAGGCTCCGGGTCGGGACCCCTGTTTGCAGCGCCTTGATTCAGATCGCCTCGGCGGCGCTGGGCCGGGACCTGCGGCTGGAGGGCAGGACGACGGAGCGTCTGGGGGAGGACAATATAAAACAGATCATAGGGGAGAAGAAAGGCATGGGCAGCGAAAAGGGCGCTGCGGGCTGAGGGCGGGGACCGGCAATACAGTCTGAGGCCCGTGACAGCCGGGCGGGGAAAAGAAAGCCCATACCCCGGCCAAATGGCCCAGGGCATGGGCAGCGTTTTTCATTCTTCCATTGTCAGATAGACCAGGGCGCCGCCCAGCCGTGTTGTGCGCAGCCAACAGGCCATGTCGATCGGGAGCGCCTTGCCCTGGTCGACGGCCTGCGCCGTCGCCGTGCCTGTGTCCACCCCAAGGATGGTCACCCAATGCCAGCTGTCCAACTCCTCCAGTG
>CAYPZF010000059.1:0-6864 GCA_964415275.1 uncultured Oscillospiraceae bacterium
CGTCAAAGACACTAGATCCTAAGTCTAGCGCGTCTGCCAGTTCCGCCACATCCGCGTATATGAGCACCCGGGCCGGGCCCCAGCTATATTTCGCTTATTATAGCACCTTAGCCCGGGCAAGGCAAGGCCTCTGATTCATCTTGTCGAAGCATCCGGCTTCTGGTACAATGGGGGTGTCAATACGGGGCGGCCGGAGTCACGCCGTCCGCGTGACGCACTTAAAAAGGAGGCGCAGGGGTCATGGATTACGATCTCATTGTTTTGGGCGGTGGACCAGGAGGTTATCTGGCGGCGGAGCGGGCCGGAGGAGCGGGGCTTAGAACCCTCCTCGTGGAGGAGCGGGCCCTGGGAGGCGTTTGCCTCAACGAGGGGTGTATCCCCACCAAAACCCTGCTCCACGCGGGCAAGCGCCTTGATATATGCCGCAACAGCGCGCCCTACGGCGTGACCTGCCAGCAGGCCGCCCTGGACCACCTGACCGTGATGCGCCGAAAGGACAAGGTGGTGCGCAAGCTGGTGGCAGGTGTGGGCGCCGCCCTGAGAAAGAGCGGCGTGGAGGTGGCCCAGGCGCGGGGCGTCATCCAGGGGGCAGACGGGGCAGGCATCCGGGTCCTGGCTGGCGATCAGGTCCGCACGGGCACCCAACTCATCATCGCCACCGGGTCCCATCCTGTTCTGCCCCCCATTCCCGGACTGCGGGAGGGGCTGGACGCCGGCTTCGTGCTCACCAGCCTGGAGATGCTCTCGCTGCGCGCGCTGCCCGAATCCCTGGTCATTGTGGGCGGCGGGGTCATCGGACTGGAGATGGCCGCCTACTGTGCCGCGGCGGGGGTGCGGGTGACGGTTGTGGAGCTGATGGATAAACTCGCGGGGCCGATGGACGGGGAGCTCTCCGCCCTGCTGCAAAAAAAGCTGATGGAACAGGGGGTTGCCTTCCACCTGAGCACAAGGGCCGCTGCCATCGCGCCGGGCTCTGTGACGGTGGAGACGGGCGGGGAGACCGCTATCCTCTCCTGCGACAAGGTCCTCCTCTCCATCGGGCGGCGGGCATCCACCGAGGGCGTGGGGCTGGAAACCCTCTCCATCGCCACAGACCGGAAGGGCATTGTCATCGATGACCAGTGCCGCACCAGCGCCCCCAGTGTCTACGCCGTGGGAGACTGCACGGGACGGTTCATGTTGGCCCATACCGCCTACCGGCACGCGGAGGTGGCGGTGAACACCATCTTGGGGATGGAGGACCGGATGTCCTACGACGCAATTCCCAGTGTCATTTACACCGATCCCGAGGCGGCCTCGGTGGGCCTCACCCTCCAGGCGGCCAAGGACCGGGGGCTGGACGCCGTCTCCGTCACCCTCCCCATGGCCTACTCAGGCCGTTACGTCGCGGAGTACGAGCGGGGGGACGGTTTCTGCAAGCTGGTTTTTGACCGGGAAAAGCAGACCATGGTGGGCGCCCACATCGCGGGGGGCCCGGCCTCGGAAATCATCCTGACCTGCGGCATCTTTATAGACAGCGGTATGCCCCTGTCCCAGATGCGGCGTGTCGTGTTCCCCCATCCCGCCATCTGCGAGATTATACGGGAGGGGCTGTTCCAGGTCGCCCTTTGACAGGGGCGGCGGCCCCATAAAACCCAGCAGCGCCGCAAACAGCCGGCCGGCCCTTGGGGCCGCCCGGCTGTTTTTGATGTGCTCTGACCCCGTTGCCGCCGCGGTTCGCTTCTCAAGGGGACTCCTCGTCCGGCGCGGCCCTCTTGGGGTGGTGCTTGCCGTTTTTCTTGGCCTTGTACATTTTCTCATCGGCCACGCGGAGCAGCTCTTCCGCCGTAACCGGCTCCACCATGGTTTGCACCCCCAGCGACACGCCAATGGCGATGTCCACGCCCTGCGCGGACATCTCAATCGCCCCGATGCCGCTGCGCAGCCTTTCAGCGACGTAGCAGGCGCCCTCGTAGTCGGTGTTGTTCAGGCATACAACAAACTCATCCCCGCCAAACCGGGCCACCCAATCCACATCGGTTCTGATGCAGTGCGTCATGGCGGCCGCAACCTCCTTTAGGGCAATGTCCCCCGCCGGGTGACCATAGGTGTCATTGATGATCTTCATGTTATCGATGTCGATAAAAATGATGGACAGCGGCTGCTGCGCGACCGTGGCCCTGATGATGTCCACCGGGAGGCGGTCATCCACCACTTGGCCGTTGTGCACGCCAGCAAGACGGCCCTTTACCACAATGCTGTTGAGGTCATAGACCAGGTGGTTGACCGCTTGTCCGATGTTGTAATCGCCCGTCCCGATCACCATGCTGTCCGTCACGTCCTTCAAAAGCTCCAGTATGACGGGCTGCTCGGCGGTGTCCACCGGAAGGGCGGTGACAACCATAATGACGTTGGCGTTTTGTTCAATCTTCATATAGCTGATGTTGTCGTGATGGGCCCGGACTGAAATGCAGTTGTCACATATGGCCCCGCTCTTCCAATAGTCATAGCAGAGTTCACTTGTCTTCCCGATGGCCTGGTTGCGGCATTCCAAAACTCTTTTTTGTATGGGGTCCACCAACCTGACCGCATCATACATTTTATTTAAAAAAACCAGGTGCTCTTCCAGCTTGTCAAGGCTGATCTGTTTCAGCATCTGTGCTCACCTCGCAGTCAATTCTAATTTATGCGGCGGGATGTGTCAAGCCACGAACAGCCCATTTTCTCATAAATAAGAAAATAATCCCATTTTTCGGTGCATTTGCGAGGGCTTCCCCCTTCTCTCCCGGCCCGCGAACAACTTTTTATCAGACATAAGGACAGGCCCGGCGGGCCTGTCCTTATGTCTCGTCCTGTTCTTTCCGGCACAGAGGGAAATAAGCCGACCGGGCCGCCATTTGGTTTTCCTGCCCAATCTCGGCGGTCAGTTCCTCACGGATCACCCGGACGTTTCTGGGCGCCTCGATTCCCACCCGGACCTTGTCTCCGTCTATGCTGACCACCGTGACCAGAATGTCCTGCCCGATTAAAATACCTTCGTTTTGCTTCCTCGTCAATACCAGCATCGTTATATACCACCCTTGACAGACTCACCGAGCAGCTCGGCAACGGGGACACGCATGCGGTATCTCCTGTCGTCCAAGATAATCTGTTTGGCCTTTTTATTGCGCACATTGATGATAATGGGCGCGGAGAGATTGACGGTCATAGCGCGGACGCTCTCGGGGATGACCATAATACTCAGCACATAGACATCTTTGATCTCCCCGACCTCAAGCGCGGCGGCGTCCTCCGGAGCGATGTCGAAGGAGTAGTCCGGGCAGACGGTAAAGGGGTCGATCACAGGCAGCGCAATCTCCCGATGGTCCAAGGACTGAAGCCAGCAGACCGGCTTGCTGTCCTCATTGGACAGGAGGGCAAAGCGCTTGTCCTCCTCCAACCCGGGAAGGCCCTGCTCAAAGTTCAGAATGTTCTCGCTGTCGACGTCAGCTTCCCCAAAATGGGCCGTCAAAATCGTCATGGTTGTTCCCCCTTCTTACGCGTTCCGCTTCCCGAACCAGCGCCGGGCCACGGGCTGGACTACACCTGAGCGTCGATGGCCGTTCCTGTCTCGGCGGGGATGGCCATCTCCACCACGGTATATGCAATGGCCGGCTCCTGCACGACCTCTACATGGACCGACGCCTTCGGCTCCACAGTGATGGTAGGTGCCTGATACGCATCCCAGTTAATTTTCAGCTCGTGCTTCGACCAGTTGATTTTGAGCCGCCCCGGCCGCCCCTCCATTTCAATGGCGCCGGCCGGGACCCTGCCGCCGCCCTCGGGCACCCCCGGCTCCAGCATCTTTCTGAGGGCGGCCTGGCCGATGGGGTTGCCCCTTGCCGGGAGGGTGGATATCCGGTCCCCGGTGTTGACCGTTTCTTTGATGCCCCGCACCGCCCGGGCCTGGGCACGTGCCGCGTTTTCTTTGGTTAAGGTCGGGACGCCTTTCAGGCCGATGTGCTCCAGGAACCGCTTCATGTTCAGTTTAATTGTCCCATCCTGCCGCTCCACTGCCGCCCGGGCGCTCTCACGCTCGATCCGCATGGCCCTCTTGGGCAGCCCGATTCTGAGGGTCGCCATCTGGGACTCAATGTGGATTTTTGCCGGTTGATGTTCCATATGAAGTCTCTTTACTCTCATACAAATTCCCCCTTGCGGCAGCCGGGCATACGGTCAGCGGAGAAAATCGAGGAGGGACGTCTGGATAATTTTGGCCCCCGCCGCGAGGGCGGCGCTGTATACCGTCTTGGCCGTGGTAAAATTGGTGAGGGCTTCCGCCATGTCCACGTCCACTGCGTTGGAGCGGATTTCTCTGTAGTTGGCCTCGCTGGACTCATAGCGGCTGTTGATCAGGGACATCCGCTTCTCCGACGCGCCGATTACTGTCTGGAAGCTGAGCACCCTGCTCTGGGCGTCCTGAATCCTTGTAATCATACCGGGCATCTCTCCGGTGTTGCCGCCGCGGAGCAGAGAAATGGCCTTCCCCAGCACAAAATATATATTCTCTTCCCCCTGGCCGAACAGGTCAACGCCGGAAAAAGTATATTCCACCGCGTGGGTGGGGCCGATCTGGAGCATCCCTCGCTTGCCCGCCTCCTGGGCCAGGGCGGCCTCCGCGCCGGTGGCGGCCAGGCCGGTGTCTATGGCGGTCTGCAGCGCGGCCCGCGCGTCCTCCATGCTGTAATCCAGCCCCACGCCCGGCGCGGGGTCCGAGTTGGAGATGAGCTCGGCGGCCGACTGCAGCAGGTCCTTGGCCACTGCGGTACTAAAGGCGTTGGAGCCGTCCTCCGTCTCCTGGGCAAGGCCCTTGCTGCGCTCGTTGTCCAGTGCGTCCCGCAGGCCGGAAAGCTGGTCGATGAAGCTGGAGAGATGGGTGTATGCCTCAACGCCCGGGTCAATGCCAAACTCCTCCGCCGCCGCCAGGGCCGCCCGTCCGCTGGTCATCAGGCTGTCCAAGGCCGTCAGGGCGGCGGCGCACAGGGTATCTCTCGCGTAGACATCGGAGGAGGCGGTCTCTATGGCGGCGGCCATGGAGGCCACGGTGTCCCCATAGCCCGTCATGAGGCCGGCGACGGCCTCATACTCCTCCGCCCAGGAGAGCATGGAGAGGTCAATCCCATTGTAAATCAAGTGGCCGCTGTCGCCGTCCACCGAAAAGGGCGGGGTGTTGCGCACCCCGTCGGTGACGCCCGCGAAGTTGTACCCGCCGAAGATAAAGCTGGTCCCCACACTGCTGTTTCCAACCGAAACCATCTCGGCCTGGAGACTCTCCATTTCATCCGCGATGATATTCAGCTCATCCTGGGTCTTGCTGCCGTTTGTGCCCGTGATGAACCCCTCATACACCGACTGGAGAATTTCATTGAGCGCGCTGGCGGAATACTCCGCCTCATTTAAATAGCTTGTGGCCGTCTGAATATTGCCGCGGTAAACGTCCAGATCGGAGAGCTTGTTGCGTGCCTTCAGCGCGGCGATGGCCGCCTGGGGGTCGTCCGACAGACTGGAGATCCGTTTGGTGGAGTCCACCTGGCTCTGATAGCTGCTCAGCCGGTTTAAGCTGCTGTTGGCGTTGTCAAGAAACTTGCCGGCCATCATGGCGTTTGTGATTCTCATGCCGCACCTGCTTTCTCATGGGAGGGTATTGTGGCTGTCAGCGTCCCACGGTTCCCATCTTATTGATCATAACCTCCAGCATCTCGTCGATGGCGGTAATCATCCGGGCGCTGGCGCTGTACGCCTGCTGGAACATAATCAGACCGGTGGTCTCCTCATCCAGCGATACCCCCGAGGTGGAGGCGCGCTGGGTGTCTACATTGTTTAAAAGGGACTGCCTGGTGTCCAGCAGGCTCCTGCTTGTGTCCACCGCAATGGCCAGGTGCCCCACCATGCTGTTGAGGGCGCCGTAGTACCCGCCGCCCGCCAAGTCCCTGAACATCCGGTTCGCAACCTCTCCGTTGCCCGAGGCCATCTCACCGCCGTGGGAGGAGACCTGCGCCGAGGAGCCCGCGATGTTCCAGACGCTGTCTATGATGTCCCCGCCCAGGGAGAAATTCCCGGCGGTCACGCGGTCGTAGTGCTCGGCGGTCGCGGCACCCGACCCGTCCAGGTCGGTCTCCACGTGGAAGAAATAGATGCCGTCCCTGCTTGTGGTGGCGGCCTCGGAGGGGTCGGTGTCATAAGAATAGCCGATCAGGTGGATGTCGTTAATCCCCTTGGCGATGTTCCGGGCCAGGGCGTTGAGCTTGTCCATATAATATGGAATGCCCGGCGTGGCCGGGTCGAGGGAGGAAATCATCTCCATGTGGGCGTAGAGCGCCCCGCCCCTTACGCCGCCTGTGGAGGCGCTCAGCTCGCTCCCGCCCAGGGACAGGGTATTGCGGTGGAACGCCGTCCAGGCCGACAGATTATCCTCCACCGCGCGCTCAATGTCCACCGCGTTTGCCCCGCTGACCAGCCCGGCCCCCCCGTAGGACACCTGGATGACGCCGTCGGCGTCGGCGGCCGTGTCCACGGGGACATAGGCCTCCAGCGCCGTGACATAGCCGTCCAACTGGGCCAGCAGCGCGCTGGTGTCCGCCGCCGGGTCCATGGCCAGGGCGGCCATGATGGCTCCGTTTGTGGCCGCGATGTCGGCCGTGAGGGCGTTGATTTCGGCCGCGTGGCTGGAGTCACTCCGGTGCTCGATGGCGGCGCAGGACCCGCCGGTCACGAGGTCAATCCCCCCGACTTTGACGTCCACCATACCGGGGCTCGCGCTGTTGTTCTCATAGGTGATGTTGACATAGCCCGACAGCTTGTCCAGCAGAAGGTTGCGCTCGTCCCGCAGGTCGTTGGCCACCTGTC
>CAYPZF010000060.1:0-329 GCA_964415275.1 uncultured Oscillospiraceae bacterium
TTCTCGCCCGACGGCCAGCACATCGTCATGAGCCTGGAGCAGGGCGGCGCCTCCCTTGCGGAACAACATGCCAAGATTACCGGTCTGACCCCCATCCTGCCGTCGGTCGGCAGTAAGCTGGCCGTAGGGGACGCCGACCGGAACAAGCTCCAGACCCTGCTCTATCTGCTGGCTGCCCTGAAGGAGCGGGAGATGGGCGCGCCGGTCACCGCCATTGACCTGTCTCAGACCAGCGCGGTGACGCTGCATTACGACGGGCGGTTTACCGTGGATTTGCCCATGACCGCCGACGCGGACGTCCTCTCGGGGAAGATTTTAGACCTAAAAAG
>CAYPZF010000060.1:339-6778 GCA_964415275.1 uncultured Oscillospiraceae bacterium
GGACCCTGGAGGTTCTGGAACGCAACGAGAGCGGGAACATCGACCTGACAGGGGAACGGGGATATTTCCGCCCGGATTGACAATATCTTCCTAAAAAGATTGACAAAACACTATTGACCTTGCCTGGAATTGGAGATACAATATACCAATAATAAGAAAAAATACCTGAACAAGATATAGGGTTCAAGACATGATTCGACATACAATCCGTTGTTTTTATCAGTATACATAGGAGGAACAATTTATGGCGTTTGGTTTGGATACCGGTCCCGAAACCGTAGTAACGATTAAGGTTGTGGGCGTGGGCGGGGGCGGCAGCAATGTGGTCAATCGAATGGTAACCTCCGGCACCAAGGGCGTGGATTTCATCGCGGTAAATACGGACAAGCAGGCGCTTTCCGTTTCGGGCGCTACATATAAAATTCAGATTGGCGAAAAACTCACCGGCGGCCAGGGCGCGGGCAGCAACCCGGAGGTGGGCAGGAAGTCCGCGGAGGAGAGCCGCAGCCAGCTCTCCAAAATCATGGAAGAGACCGATATGGTCTTTATCACCGCCGGCATGGGGGGGGGCACCGGCACCGGCGCGGCCCCCATCGTGGCGGACATTGCCAAGGAGGCCGGGATTCTCACCGTGGGCGTGGTCACAAAGCCTTTCAAGTTTGAGGGGCGCCGCCGCATGGAGCAGGCCGAGGTGGGCATCAACGATTTGCGCAGCCGGGTGGACTCCCTCGTCATCATCCCCAACGAGCGGCTCAAGTACGCCACGGACCAGAAGATCACCTTTGCCAATGCGTTTGAGATTGCCGACGATGTGCTGCGCCAGGCGGTGCAGTCCATCTCCGACCTGATTAAAAACACCGGGTTTATCAACCTGGACTTTGCCGACGTCACCGCCGTCATGGAAAACGCGGGCATGGCCCACATGGGCGTGGGGCGCGCCGCGGGCAAGAACAAGGCGGAGGAGGCGGCCAAGATGGCCATCTCCAGCCCCCTGCTGGAGACCTCCATCAACGGGGCCAAGGGTGTGCTGGTCAACGTCACCGGCTCCGCGGACATCGGCCTGGAAGAGGTGGAGACCGCCGCCAATCTGGTGCAGCAGGCCGCCCATCCGGACGCGCTGATTATCTTTGGCGCCGCGTTTGACGAGACCCTGGAGGACGAGATTCGTGTCACCGTCATCGCCACCGGCTTTGAAGAGGGGACAGGCAGTATGCCCGACGCCCCCTTTACCGCCGCGGGGGAAAAGCGGGCGGGCCAGGCCAAGATGGCCGCACCCGCGCCGCTGCCCGAGGAGCCTGAGGACGATGACGACCCCTACACGGACATTTTTAAGATTTTTCAGCGGGGAAAATAAAAAGAAAACACCGGACCGGCCTGTAGGGGACCGGCCCGGTGTTTTCTTGATTACAGCGCGGTCAGCGCGGCCAGCAGGCCGTCCACATCGGCTTGCCGGGTGGCAAAGCTGGTGGCGAAGCGCAGGACCGTGCGGGTCTCGTCGTAAGGCCGCCAAATCTCATACTCGCAAATGGCGCTCAGGCGGGGCAGCAGGTCATTGTCCACGATAGGAAAGAGCTGGTTGGTGGGGGACTCCGCCAGGAAGGACCACCCCAGCGCCTTCAGACCGGTCTGCAGCCGGGCCGCCAACTCGTTGGCGTGGCGGGCGATGGTGAAGAAGAGATTGTCCGTGAACAGGGCGCCAAACTGGGCCCCCAGCAGCCATCCCTTGGCCAGCACCGCGCCGCGCTGCTTCTTCAGGCGGAAGAAGTGGGGCTGCAGGGCGGGGTTTACGATGACCAGCGCCTCGCCCATCAGCGCGCCGTTTTTGGTGCCGCCGATGTAGAAGGCGTCGGAGAGGCGGGCCAGGTCGGAGAGGGTCATGTCACAGGCGCCGGAGGCCAGGGCGGCACCCAGGCGTGCGCCGTCCACAAAGAGGAGCAGGCCGTGGGCGCGGCAGAACGCGGAGAGGGCCTCCAGCTCGGCATTGGTGTACACCATGCCGCTCTCCGTGGCCTGGGAGATGTAGACCATCCGGGCCAGCACCATATGGTCGTGGGCGTATTCGGCCAGCACGGGGCGCAGCAGCTCCGGGCAGAGCTTGCCGTCCTCAGCGGTTTGGACCGGAATCACCTTGTGGCCGGTGCCCTCCACCGCGCCGGCCTCGTGGCCGTTGATGTGGCCGGAGACCGGGGCGATCACCCCCTCCCAGGGGCGCAGAAAGGCGCAGATGGCGGTGAAGTTGGTTTGGGTGCCGCCCACCAGGAACTGGACGTCGGCGCCGGGGGCGTCGGCCGCCGCCCGGATGAGGTCGGCGGCCCGCTGGCAGAGCTCGTCCGCCCCATAGCCGGGGAAGGCGTCGCCGTTTGTGACACATACCGCCTCCAAAACCGCGGGGTGGGCGCCAACGCTGTAGTCATTTCTAAAGTGGTACATGGCCGGTTCACTTCCCTTTATAGCTGTCCTTCAGTCCCACCGAGCGGTTAAAGACCAGATGCGCGGGGGTGGAGTCCTGGTTGTCAACGCAAAAATAACCCTGGCGCAGGAATTGGTAGGAGGTGCCCACGGCGGCATCTCGGAGGGAGGCCTCGGCCTTGCAGCTGTGGAGCACTTCCAGGGAGTTTGGATTCAGGCCCTCCATGAAGTCCTTGTCCCCCGCCTCGGGGTCGGGGTCCAGGAAGAGGTTATTGTAGAGCCGCACCTCGGCGTCTATTGCGGTGGCCGCGTCCACCCAGTGGATGGTGCCCCTCACCTTGCGCCCGTCGGCCGGGTCTCCGCCGCTGCTCTCGGGGTCGTATTCACAGAGCACCTCGGTCACGTTGCCCGCCTCGTCCTTGACACAGCCGGTGCATTTGACCACGTAGGCGCCCTTGAGCCGCACCTCGTTCCCGGGGAAGAGACGAAAATACTTTTTGGGCGGCACTTCCATAAAGTCGTCCGCCTCGATAAAGAGATCGCGGGAAAAGGAGACCTCCCGGCCGCCGTCCTCGGGGCGGTTCGGGTTGTTCTCCACTGTAAAATACTCCTGCCGGTCGGCCGGGTAATTGGTGACGGTGAGCTTTATGGGGCGCAGCACCACCATAACGCGGCGGGCGGTCTCGTTCAGGTCCTCCCGCAGGCAGTGCTCCAGAAAGGCGTACTCCACCGTGGAGGCGGATTTGGAGACGCCGTTGCGCTCCGAAAAGGCCCGGATGGAGGCGGGCGTATAGCCCCGGCGGCGCAGGCCGCGGATGGTGGGCATGCGGGGGTCGTCCCACCCGGAGACCACCCCTTCCTCCACCAGCCGGCGCAGCTTTCGCTTGCTCATCAAGGTATAGTTCATGGCCAGCCGGGCAAACTCGATTTGACGGGGCTTGCTGGGACAGGAGACATTGTCCCGCACCCAGTTGTACAGGGGCCGGTGGTCCTCAAACTCCAGGGAGCACAGGGAGTGGGTGATTCCCTCGATGGCGTCCTCAAGGGGGTGGGCGAAATCATACATGGGGTAGATGCACCATTTGTCTCCCGTGCGGTGGTGCGTGGTATGGCTGATCCGGTAGAGGGCGGGGTCCCGCATGTTGAAGTTGCCCGAGGCCAGGTCGATCTTGGCCCGCAGGGTCATGGCGCCGTTGGGGAATTCCCCCTTGCGCATCCGGCGGAACAGGTCGAGGGACTCCTCGATGGGCCGGTCCCGGTAGGGGCTGCGGGCGGGCGTGTTCACGTCGCCGCGCATCTCCTTGAGCTGCTCCGGCGTGAGTTCGCAGACGTAGGCGAGGCCCTTTTGGATGAGCTCCTCGGCGTAGCCGTACATCTGCTCAAAATAATCCGACGCGAAAAAGAAGCGATCGCCCCAATCATAGCCCAGCCACTTGATGTCCTCCTGGATGGCCTCCACATACTCATCGTCCTCTTTGGTGGGATTGGTGTCGTCCATGCGCAGGCTGCACACACCCCCGTACTTTCGAGCGGTGGCGAAGTCGATGAAGATGGCCTTGGCATGGCCGATGTGGAGGTACCCATTCGGCTCGGGCGGGAAGCGGGTTTGCACGGTCATGCCCTCGCAGCGCCCGCCGGGCGCAAGGTCCTCGTCTATGAAATCATGGATAAAATTCCGGCTCATGGTCTCGTTGGCCATAGCGTTCACTCCTTTTTTGTTGCACATGATATTATATACCGGAAAACGGTGGAAACGCAAGGAAGAAAAAATTGATAAAAGACTTGCCAAGTTAAGAATATTAGAATATAATAATATGAAAAAAGCGAGAGGAGTTGGCCCTGTGAAGAGGACCAGTGTGGACTACCAGGCTGGTGCAGACTTACTCAAGGTTCTTAGCCATCCGCTGCGGCTTCAGGTTGTGCACGGGCTGCTTCGATGCGGCTGCCGGAATGTAGGCTGCTTGGAAGTGGGGACGGGCCAATCCCAGTCCTGTATCTCCCAGCACTTGGCCAAGCTGAAGGCGGCCGGTGTGGTCAAGGCGGAGCGCTCGGGGAACGAGGTCTATTATGAGGTTGCCGATCCGCACGTAGGCGCGGTATTGGCGGCGCTGTTTGAGGAGGAGGCGGACCGTTATGTCCTATGATGTTGCCATCATTGGCGGGGGGCCCGCGGGGCTGTCCGCGGCAATCAACGTCAGAGCGCGCAACAAGAGCGTCCTGGTGATTACCAACGATTTGGATGAAAACCCGCTCTATAAGTCCGAGCGGGTAAACAACTACCTGGGCATGCCGGGGGTGACCGGCACCGCCATGCTGGAGGGGTTCGCCGCCCACGCGGCGGCCTCGGGGGCGGAGGTGCGCGCGGGCCGAGTACTCAGCATCATGCCCATGGGGACGTCCTTTTATCTGAGCGTCGGCAGCGACGTGGTGGACGCGGGCGCCGTCATTCTGGCCATGGGTGTGTCCCGGGGGAAGAAATACCCCGGGGAGGCCGAGTTTCTGGGCCGGGGCGTGAGCTATTGCGCCACCTGTGACGGTATGCTGTACCGGGGCAAAAAGGTAGCCGTCATCGGCCTGACCCCCGATGCGGGGGAGGAGGCGGAGTTTCTGCGCGGCCTCGGCTGCCAGGTTCTTTTCTGGGATAAACCCCAGGCGTACGAAATCACCGGAACGGGCAAGGTGGAGGCCCTCCTTGTAAACGAAGAACTTCACACAGTGGACGGAGTGTTTATTCTCCGGCCCACCCTGGCGCCCACCGACCTGCTGCCCGGCCTTGCGCTCGACGGCAGCTACGTGGCGGTGGACCGTCAGATGCAGACCAACCTTCCCGGCGTCTTTGCCGCGGGAGATTGTACCGGGCCCCCCCTTCAGATCTCCAAAGCAGTGGGAGAAGGGCTTATTGCTGGCCAGCAGGCCGCGGAGTACCTGAAGGATAAATAAGAGAAAAGGAGACGAATCACGCATGGCAGTCATTCATTTAAACAAGGCCGAATTTGATGTGAAAATCCCCGCTGCGCCCCTTGCAATGGTAGATTTCTGGGCGGGCTGGTGCGGTCCCTGCAGAATGATCGCGCCCGTCATTGAAGAGCTGGGCGCGCAGTACGAGGGCAGGGTCCTTGTCGGGAAGGTAGATGTGGACGCCGAAGGAGAACTGGCCGTCCGCTACGGAGTCATGAGCATCCCTACCATTATCTTCTTCAAGAACGGCAAGGAAATCGCCCGCAAGGTGGGCGTGATGCCCGCCGCCGCATTTACCGAAGTGTTGGAAGCAAATCTCTGAGCACGCCATAATCTGTTCGGATAAAGCCATAGCGCTGACCTATTTTCATACGGGTCAGCGCTATGGTTTTTCCTGTTGGGTTCAGCGGAAAAGCTCCGGGCGCTGCTTTGCCAGCCCCACCAGAGCCGAGGCGCCCAACCGGTCCGCGCCCGCCCGGAGAAAGGCCTCAGCGACCTCCAGGGAGCGAATGCCGCCGGCGGCCTTGATTTTCACGCGGCGGTCGGCGTGCGCCCTGAAAAGCGCCACGTCCTCCAGGGTGGCTCCGCCGCCCCCAAAGCCGGTGGAGGTTTTGATATACTCCGCCCCGGAGCGGGAGACCAGATCACACAGCCTAATTTTTTCCCCTTCCGTGAGGAAGCAGGTCTCGGCGATGACCTTCAGAATACGCCCGCCGCAGCTGGCCTTGACCGCCTTGAGCTCCGTCAGGAGCTCCTCCCACCGGCCCTCCTTCACCATGCCCAGGTTGGCCACCATGTCAATTTCGTCCGCGCCGCCGCGGATGGCGTCCTCGGTCTCAAACACCTTGACGGCGGTGGTGGAGTAGCCGTTTGGAAACCCAATCACCGTACAGAGCTTCAGGGTGTTGCCCACATAATCCGCCGCGCGCCTCACAAAGGCGGGGGGGATGCAGGCGCAGGCGGTCTGATGGTCACGCGCCTCGTCGCAGAGCGTCTTTATCTGGGGCCAGGCGGCGCTTTGCGCCAGAAGGGTGTGGTCACAGCGGGAGAGGATTTCCTTTACGTCCATACT
>CAYPZF010000061.1:0-6744 GCA_964415275.1 uncultured Oscillospiraceae bacterium
GGGCGCAGGCCGCCTCCGGAGCGCTGCTGCTCCTCCTCGCCCTCCTGGGTGCCCGCCTGTAGGCTCCGGCGGGCGTCCGGGAGAGCAGCCGTTAGTTTTATTATAATTAGATTTGGATAAAAAACAACACTTGTTTGACAAGAGACAGAAAGATGGCTTTTTCGTGCCCTTTCCGCCGGGGGGCAGACTGGCGCCGCCCGGCGCCCGGGGCGGACTGCAAAAAAAAGTACGGGCTCGACAGGATTCGCTCTTCTTTGCAAAATAATATGGTAAAATATGGCTGAAAAAGTTGTACAGGAGGGTGCCACAGTATGGAGCTGTTACGAACAAAGAGAGGCAGATATGAGAGCACAAGGCTGCACTTTCTGCCCCTTGATACCATTGTTCCCAACCCGGACCAGCCCCGCAAGCAGTTTTCTCCCGAGGGCTTGCAGGAGCTGGCGGCCAGCATCAGCGCCCACGGGATACTCCAGCCGCTCTCTGTACGTCGGACCGAGGGCGGGTACGAGCTGGTCTCGGGGGAGCGCCGTCTGCGGGCGGCCCGGCTGGCCGGCCTGACGGAGGTGCCCTGCCTGCTGGTAGAGGCCGAGGGCGCCGAGCGGTCCCTGCTGGCGCTGGTGGAGAACCTGCAGCGCCGGGACCTGGACTTCTGGGAGGAGGCCCAGGCCCTCCAGAAGCTCATCAGCACCTACCATCTCTCTCAAGAGGAGGCGGCCCGGAAGCTGGGCCGGTCCCAGTCCGCCGTGGCCAACAAGCTCCGCCTGCTCCGCCTGCCTGAGGAGGCGCTGGCCCTGCTGCGGGAGAACAGGTTTAGCGAGCGGCACGCCCGGGCCCTGCTCCGCCTGCCCAATGGGGAGATGCAGCTACGGGCTGCCCGGCACGTGGTGCGCCGCCGTCTGACCGTGGCCCGCACCGAAGCCTACGTGGCCGCGCTGCTCGCCCCTCTGGCGGACAAGCCCATCTCATCCAAGCGGCCTACTTACGTGATCCGGGACGTGCGGTTCTTTCTCAACACCGTGACCCGGGGTCTCTCCATGATGCAGTCGGCGGGGGTGGAAGCCCAGTATGAGCGCAAGGACGTCGACGACGCCATCCTGCTCACCATCCGCATTCCAAAGTAGTCCTTTCCCTTTTTGTACGCCCCCATGTTTCACGTGAAACATGGGGGCGCTTTTTGTCGCGTGATAAAACAGTTGAAAAAGACGGCGGTTCTGCGTATAATGATAGGAAGGCAAAAAAGCTGTTTTTTGGCGCGGGGCCGCGTCCGGGGTGTCCGGTGCCGCGGAAAACAGAGAGAAGGCAGGTGTACCATGGCGAAAACCATCGCGGTTGTGAATCAAAAGGGCGGGGTGGGTAAAACTACCACATGCGTCAACCTGGCCGCTGCCCTGCACGCCGCCGGACAGCGGGTGTTGGTGTGTGACTTTGATCCGCAGGGCAACGCCACCTCCGGCTTTGGCGTGGACAAGGCGGCGGCCTCCCCCACCATCTATGATGTGCTGATCAATGGGGACGACTGCGCCCGCGCCGTGGTGAGCACCTCCTATGCCGATGTCATTCCCGCCAACAAAGCTCTGGCCGGCGCCACGGTGGAGATGATTGGCATGGCGCGGCGGGAGTACCTGCTCAAAGAGGCCCTGGGCACGCTGTCCCAGGCCTATGACTACATCTTGATTGACTGTCCGCCCTCCCTGGAGCTGCTCACGCTGAACGGGCTGTGCGCGGCGGACACGATTCTGGTGCCCGTCCAGTGCGAGTATTACGCGCTGGAGGGACTTTCCGACCTGCTCACCACCGTCCGCATTGTGAAACGGGGGCTCAATCCGGGCCTTGCGCTGGAGGGGGTCGTGCTCACTATGTACGACGGGCGGACCAACCTCTCCATGCAGGTGGCGGAGGAGGTCAAGCGCCACTTCCCCGGCAAGGTGTACGCCTCGGTAATCCCCCGCAACGTGCGGCTCTCCGAGGCGCCCAGCCACGGCAAGCCGGTGACCGCCTATGACCCGTGGTCCCGGGGGGCGGAGGCGTATCAGCTGCTGGCCGGTGAGGTGCTGCGGCAGAACAGAAAGGACGAACGCTATGGCAAGTAAAGACCGGGGCCTGGGCCGGGGCTTGGGCGCTCTGCTGGGAGACGCCGCGCTACGGGCCCAGGAGGGGGGCTCCGTCTCCCTGCCCATCTCCCAGGTGGAGCCGGGCCTGAAGCAGCCCCGCAAGCGCTTCGAACAGGAGAGCCTTTCCGACTTGGCGGATTCCATCCGCATCCACGGCATTCTTCAGCCGCTTACGGTGCGCCGGCTCTCCTCGGGATATTATCAGATCATCGCCGGGGAACGGCGCTGGCGGGCTGCCAAGGAGGCCGGCTTATCCGAGGTGCCCGCCATTATTTTGGACGCCGACGACAGAAAGGTGATGGAGCTGGGGCTCATTGAGAACCTCCAGCGGGAAGACCTGAACCCGATGGAGGAGGCGGCGGGATACCGCACGCTGATGGAAGAGTATGGCCTCACCCAGGAGGAGACCGCCCGGCGGGTGGGGAAATCCCGGCCCGCCGTGGCCAACGCCCTGCGCCTCATGGCGCTGCCCGAGGCGGTGCGGACGCTGGTGGAGGAGGGGACCCTCTCTGCCGGCCACGCCAGGGCGCTGCTGGCCCTCCCCTCTCCCCGGCGCCAGACGGAAATGGCCCGGCAGGTGGCGGAGCAAGGGCTGTCGGTCCGCCAGACCGAGGCCCTGGTAAAAAAAGAAAAGAAGGCGGAGCGGCCGCCCGCCCAGGCGTCTCCCGGCGGGGAGACGGAGTATTTGTCCATTTACCTGAAAGAGGTAGAAAAGGAGCTCTCCGCCCGCTATGCCCGCCGGGTGAAGGTTGTCCCGGGCAAGCGGAAGGGGAAGGTAGAGCTGGAGTATTACGGCCAGGATGACCTGGAGGCCCTGCTGGACGCCCTGGAGGGAGCCAACCGCGAAGGGGGGCGCGCGCGTTGAGCCAACCCAACGAGCGGGAGAACACCCAGCTGCAGCACGAGGCCGACCACACCAAGCCCAAAAAACAGATGTCGGTGGTGGGATATCTGGCCCTTCTGTTTGCCGCCGCGTTTCTGCTGCTGCTGTTGTCCTATCTGATGCAGCAGCGCAGCAATGAGGCGATGTTCAGCGAATTGCAGCGCTCCATTTCCGCCGTCCAGTCCTTGGACCAGCTGGTGGCGGAGAACAAAGAGCTGGAGGACCGGGTGGTGGCCTTGGAGGCCGAGCTGGCCGCGCTAAGACTGACGGAGCAGAGCGCCCGGACCCTCAGTGAGCGGCGGGAAAAGGCGCTGGAGGCCATGGATTGGCTGCGGGAGATTGCCGGGCTCTACGAGCTGGGGTACTACCGGAAGGCCCGCACCGCCCTTGCCGCCTTTGAGGAAAGCGGGCTGCCCGCCTACCTGCCGGATTACGCCCTGCGGGAAGGCGCGCCCGTGCCCCAGGAAGCGCACCGGGAGATCGTGGACGCCCTGGACTGAATGTTTCACGTGAAACAAGGAGAGAGCGGGGCGCCGTTTTGCCAGAGCGACAATAAAAAAGATGAGGTGACATGTCATGTTGGATATCAAACTGATTAAGGAAGACCCGGAGCGGGTAAAAGCCGGCCTGCGGGCGAAGGAGATTCCCTGTGACGCCGAGGTGGACCGGATTTTGGAGCTGGACAAGGCCAGAAGGGACATCATCTTTGCCAACGAGCAGAAAAAGGCCAGGCAGAACAAGGTGTCCAAGGCCATTCCCGCCATGAAGAAGGCGGGGGAGGATACCGGCCCCGTCTTTGCCGAGATGACGGTGCTGAAGGCGGACATTGCCGCCAACGACCAGAAACTGGCGGAGGTGGAGGCGGAGTACAGGACGCTGATGCTCTCTCTGCCCAACCTGCCCGATGAGGACCTGAAGCCGGGGGGCAAGGAGAACAACGAGGCCCTGCACTATTTTGGCGCGCCTTATCAGGTCGATTTTGAGCCCAAGCACCACGTGGACCTGTGCACCGAGCTGGGCCTCATCGACTACGAGCGGGGGGTCAAGCTGGCGGGGTCCGGCTTCTGGCTCTACAAGGGCCTGGGCGCCCGCCTGGAGTGGGCGCTGCTCAACTATTTTATCGACACCCATCTGGCCGACGGCTATGAGCTGATGCTGCTGCCCCACATGCTGGAGTACAAGTGCGGAGAGACGGCGGGTCAGTTCCCCAAGTTTGTCGACGAGGTCTATCGGATCGCCAATCCTACCGACGACCGGATGCACTTCATGCTGCCCACCGCCGAGACCGCCCTGGTGAGCCTCCACCGGGATGAAATCATGGCGGAGGCCGACCTGCCCCGCAGGTATATCGCCTACACCCCGTGCTTCCGCCGGGAGGCGGGCAGCCACCGGGCCGAGGAGCGGGGCATGGTGCGGGGCCATCAATTCAACAAGGTGGAGATGGTGCAGTACACCCTGCCCGAGCAGAGCGACGAGGCCTTTGAGGAGTTGGTGCACAAGGCGGAGCGTCTGGTCTCCGGCCTGGGCTTCCATTTCCGCACCGTGAAGCTGGCCGCAGGGGACTGCTCCGCCTCCATGGCCCGCACCTATGACATTGAAATTCAAATCCCCTCCATGAACGGCTACAAGGAGGTCTCCTCGGTCTCCAACGCCAGGGATTACCAGGCGCGGCGGGGCAACATCCGCTTCCGCCGGGAGGCCACCGGAAAACCGGAATTCTGCCACACCCTCAACGGGTCCGGCCTGGCCACCAGCCGCATCTTTCCCGCCATGGTGGAGCAGAACCAGCGGGCGGACGGGAGCGTGGCGGTGCCCGAGGTGCTGCGCAAGTATCTGGGCGGACTGGAAGTAATCGGCCCCTGAGGGGGATCCGCCCCGCCGCCGGAGCGACAACAAAGGAGCGCATATGAAACGTATACGGACCATGTTACTCGCCGCTGTCATTGCCATGTCTGGTGTCCTGCCCGCCTTTGCCGCCCAGGGCATGGATGTGACGGCCTCGTTCCCCGTGCGCAGGACCTACAGGGAGTTTTCCGATGTGGGGAGTGGGGACTGGTTTGCCCCCTATGTAAAGACCTGCTATGAGACGGCGCTGCTCTCCGGCGTGGACGGCGGGAGGTTTCTCCCCGGACAAACGGTGAGCGTGTCGGAGGCGGCCGCGGCGGCGGCCCGCATCCACCATTTGCTCGGCGGCGGCAGCGGAACGCTGCCCGCCGCACCGGCCCGGGGCGATGTGGTACTTACGCTGGAGGATGGGACGGCGCTCTCCGGGGTGACGTTTGCCGACGCGGTGAGCTGGGAGCAGGGGGCGGGCGTCCTCTACCTCCGGTTTTCCGACCGGGCCATGACGGTGCTCCGCGGAGGAGAGCACCCTGTGGACCGGATGTTCCTGCGCACCGACGGGCGCAGCTACCGGGGGGATTACCGGCGCATTGCCGGCGGGTTCGTGCTGGACGAGGACCCCTGGGAGGGGTATGTCCTCCAGGTGGACGACGGCTATGACCTCTACAGCCGGCTGATTGCCCTCGATCTGCTAGAGAATAGCGGGCAGACCCTGGCGGGGAAGGGGTACCGGGACACCTGGTGGTACCTCTACAGCCATTGGGACGTGTTCCAGGACGCCCTGCCCGAGGCCCAGCCGGAGGACCGGGCCAGCCGGGGGGACCTGGCTGCCCTGCTGGCGGCGGTCACACCCGAGGCGCTGCTGACCCCGATGAACAACATCACACGGCTGCCCGACAGTGACGAGCCCGGCGTGCTCGCGTTCTACAACGCCGGTATCCTCACGGGCGTGGACCGGTACGGCACGTTCCGGGCCAAGGGACAGCTTACCCGGGCGGAGCTGGCGGCCATGCTGGCACGCTTGGTCCGGCCCGCGCTGCGGGTTGCCTTCGCGCCGGAGGCGGCATACACCACCACGCCTGTGGCCATCGACAGCCAGCGCTACGAGGTGCTGAATTCACGGTCGGACTACCGGGCGGCGGGCACGCTGCTCTACCTGAAGGACACCCAGACCGGAAAGACGGGGGTGATGGCGGCCAGCGGGAGCTGGGTGCTCCAGGCCAACCGCTATGACAGCGTCATGCCGTTCTGCGCCGACGGGGTGGCCGCGGTGTGCAGAAACGGCCTGTGGGGTTATGTCAACCTGAAGGGAGAGGAGGTCATCTCCTGCGACTACACGGCGGTCACCTGGTACCACAACGGGCTGCTTTTGGCACAACGGCCCGGGGAAAAGGAGTATATGGCCCTGGATACGGCGGGGGGTGTACACGGAAAAGTGCCGGAGGGGATATACGCCTACGACACCACGGGGACCTATCTGATCGGGCCGGACGGCTATTGTAAGGTAGACGGGACCCTGGCGGTGCCTCTCCCGGAGGGCGCGTTCTTCCCCGTTGTCCCCCAGCCCTTCACCGAGGGGTACGCCGTGGTGGCCGACGGGAGGGCGCCGGTCCACGGCGTGCCGGACACCCGGCTGCGCGGCGCCATCGACGGGGCGGGGAACCTGGTCATCCCATTCCGGTACCTCCGTTTGGAGGCGTTCCGGGAGGGACTGGCCCAGTTTATGAAGGCCCCCGGTGTGTTTGGCTACCTGACCGCGAGGGGAGAGGAGCTGTACCCAGAGGAGACGGGCGCCAGTCAATTCACCTCATTTTCCGGCGGATATGCCGCCTTTCAAGGGGAGAACGGCCGGATGGGATATATTGACCGGGAAATGAGGACAGTGGTGCCGCCCTGTCTGGACTGGGC
>CAYPZF010000062.1:0-6738 GCA_964415275.1 uncultured Oscillospiraceae bacterium
GCCGTGGCCGCCCGCCCGCTCATAGGTGAGCTTGAGCTTTTCCCCCTTGGTGCCGTAGAGGATGATGTCCAAGACCCCCTCCGGCAGATCCTTCACCGGGGTGGTCAGCTTAAAGCCGTATTTTTTGGCCAGGGCGTCAAAGTACATGCGTGAGATGGAGTCGCCCTTGATGTTGTTCCAGCCCGAGGCGGTGATGGCCCCGTCCAGGATGGAGAGGCTTTTGTTCGGGATGATGAGCTCGGGGTCCACCTTGAGCTGGGACCCCAGGCCGGTACAGGTGGGGCAGGCGCCGTAGGGGTTGTTGAAGGAGAACATGCGGGGGGTGAGCTCCTCGATGGAAATGCCGCAGTCCTCACAGGCGTAGTTCTGGGAGAAGAGGATGTCCCGGTCCTCCCCCGCCACATTGACGATGACAATCCCATTCGC
Organism: uncultured Oscillospiraceae bacterium; assembly: GCA_964415275.1. GTDB lineage: Bacteria > Bacillota > Clostridia > Oscillospirales > Oscillospiraceae > JAEWRY01. Next base: position 427 of record CAYPZF010000062.1, read on the forward strand.
CAGGGCGGCGGCGGTCTCCGCAGAGTCGGTGAGGCGGCGGCCCACGTCCTCCCGGATGACCAGGCGGTCCACCACGATTTCAATGTTGTGCTTTTTGTTTTTGTCCAGCTTGATTTCTTCGGTGAGGTCGTAAATGCTGCCATCGGCCCGGCAGCGGACATAGCCGGACCTGCGGGCGTCCTCCAAGACCTTGGCGTGCTCACCCTTGCGGGCCCGGACCACGGGGGCCAGGATCTGGACCCGGGTGGCGGGGGGCAGCGTCATGACCTGGTCGATGATCTGGTCAATGGTCTGCTGCTGAATCTCCTTGCCGCAGTTGGGGCAATGGGGGGTGCCCACCCGGGCCCAGAGCAGGCGGAGGTAGTCGTAGATTTCGGTGACGGTGCCCACGGTGGAGCGGGGGTTCTTGGAGGTGGTCTTTTGGTCAATGGAGATGGCGGGAGAGAGCCCGTCGATGTAGTCCACATCCGGCTTTTCCATCTGCCCCAGGAACATGCGGGCGTAGGAGGAGAGGGACTCCACATAGCGGCGCTGCCCCTCGGCGTAGATGGTGTCGAAGGCCAGGCTGGACTTGCCGGAGCCCGACAGGCCGGTGAGCACCACCAGCTTGTCCCGCGGCAGCTCCACATCAATGTTTTTCAGGTTGTTTTCTCTCGCGCCTTTGATAGAAATGTGATCCAGCATTGGTGATTCCTCGATTATATAATAGATTCTGTTTTTGCCCGCGGCCGGGCGGATCAGCTCTTTTTGCCCCTCAGCGCCACGATCCGGTCGCGCAGCAGGGCGGCGTACTCAAATTCCAGCAGCTTGGAGGCCTCCCGCATCTCTTTTTCCAGCTTGGCGATGGCCTCCGTCCGCTGGGCCTTGGTGAGCTGCTGCTCGTTGAAGTCAAATGCCCCGCCCTCGGGCGCCTGGGAGATTTCAATGAGGTTCCGCACCTCCTTGATGATGGTTTGGGGTACAATCCCGTGGGCCTCGTTGAAGGCGTTCTGCTTGACACGGCGCCGTTCGGTCTCGTCAATGGCGCGGTGCATGGAGGCGGTGACGGTGTCGGCGTACATGATGACCAGTCCCCCGGCGTTGCGGGCGGCCCGGCCGATGGTCTGGATGAGGGAGGTCTCGGAGCGTAGAAACCCCTGCTTATCGGCGTCCAGAACGGCCACCAGCGAGACCTCGGGCAGGTCCAGGCCCTCCCGCAGCAGGTTGATGCCCACCAGCACGTCAAAGGTGCCCAAGCGCAGGTCCCGGATGATCTCCATCCGCTCAATGGTATCCACATCGTGGTGCATATAACGCACCTTGATGCCGGTGTTTTTCAAGTAGGCGGTGAGGTCCTCGGCCATTTTTTTGGTAAGGGTGGTGATGAGGACCCGCTCCTCCCGCGTGACACGGAGGTTGATTTCCTCAATGAGGTCGTCAATTTGCCCCTCCACCGGGCGGACCTCGATGCGGGGGTCCAGCAGACCGGTGGGCCGGATGACCTGCTCCACAACCTGGCCGGCCCGCTCCCGCTCGTACGGCCCCGGCGTGGCCGAGACGTAGATGACTTGGCGGACGCGCGCCTCAAACTCGTCAAACGTAAGGGGCCGGTTGTCAAAGGCGCAGGGGAGGCGGAACCCATAGTCCACCAGGGTGTTTTTGCGCGCCCGGTCCCCGTTGTACATGGCCCGGACCTGGGGCAGGGTGACGTGACTCTCGTCAATGAACATGAGAAAGTCCTTGGGGAAGTAGTCCAGAAGGGTCATCGGGGGCGAGCCGGCCTCCCGGCCCGAGATGACCCGGGAGTAATTCTCAATGCCGGAGCAGTAGCCCAGTTCCTGCATCATCTCTATGTCGTACATCACCCGCTGCTTGAGGCGCTGGGCCTCCACCAGCTGGTTGTTGGCGGTAAAAAAGGCCACCCGCTCCTCCAGCTCCCGATAGATCTCCTGGACGGCGGCGGCCATCTTTTCGGGAGTGGAGACGTAGTGAGAGGCGGGGTAGACGGCCACATGATTGAGCACCCGGTTGGGTACGCCGGTGACCACGCTGACCTCTGAGATGCGGTCAATCTCGTCCCCGAAAAGCTCGACCCGGATGGCGGTGTCGTGGGCGTAAACCGGAAAGATCTCCACGGTGTCTCCCCGGACCCGGAAGGTGTTGCGGTCAAAGGCCACATCGTTGCGGTCGTAGCGTATCTCCACCAGCCTTTTCAGCAGGCTGTCCCGCTCGCACGCCTGGCCCGGGCGCAGGGAGATGACCATGTTGGCGTAATCAATGGGGTCGCCCAGGCCGTAGATGCAGGACACGGAGGAGACCACAATCACATCCCGCCGCTCAAAGAGCGAGGCGGTGGCCGAGTGGCGCAGCCGCTCAATTTCGGCGTTGATGGAGGAGTCCTTTTCAATGAACGTGTCGGTGTGCGGGATATAGGCCTCGGGCTGGTAGTAGTCGTAGTAGGAGACAAAATACTCCACGGCGCTGCCGGGAAAGAACTCCTTGAATTCGGCGCACAGCTGGGCGGCCAAGGTCTTATTGTGGGCCAGGACCAGCGCGGGGCGCTGGACGGCCTCAATGACTTTGGCCATGGTGAATGTTTTCCCGGAGCCGGTGACGCCCAGCAGTGTCTGCTCATTCAAGCCGTTTCGGAGGCCGTCCACCAGAGCGGCAATCGCCTCGGGCTGGTCACCGGCGGGCTGAAAGTCGGAGACCACTTTAAATGCGGACATAAGAACCACCCCTTCCTGGGTATCCGCGGAGTCGTGCCTCCATTCTACACGAACAAACGTTTTAATTCAAGAGGAATATGAGACAGTCAGAAACTTCCATACAGGCCGTGCTCAATCAACCCGCTCTCCCGGAGGGAGACCATGTCGTCCTCCACCATAATCACATGGTCCCAGAGGGCGATCCCCATCTTGGAAAGGAGTTCCCCGAGGTAGCGGGTGGTGAAGATATCCTCCTGGGAGGGGGAGGCGATGCCGCTGGTGTGGTTGTGGGCCAGCACCACCACGGAGGCGTTGAGGGCCAGCGCGGTCTCCGCCACCCGGCGGGCGTTAATTTCGGCGGCGTTTACCACGCCCTCCCCCAATTTGCGCACTCCGAGCAGCTTGTGCTTCGCGTCCAAGCAGGCGAGCAGGACCATCTCGTTGCGCGCGCCGAAAAAATAGGGGGAAAAAAGGGCCCAGAGGTCCCGGCTGGTCTGGATGATGTCCCCCAAATCGGCGCGGCCCTGGTGGTACCGCCCGCCCAGCGCGGGGATGAGCTTGAGCAGGACGGCGGTATTTTCTCCCACGCCGGGGACAGCCATAAGCTGTTCCGCCGTGGCGTCAAGCACCCCGGCCAGACTGCCGAAGGTCTCCAGCAGACGGTGGGCCAGCGGATTGACGTCTCCCTGGAGGCGGGAGTAAAAGAGGAGCAGCTCCAGCGCCCGGTGGTCGGCAAAGCCGTCCAGCCCGTGGACGAGGAATTCTGCCCGCACCCGTTTACGGTGCCCGTCGTGGATGCCCATATGCTTGTGTCCCTCCTACTTTGCGCCGTAGTCCGACAGATATGCCTCCATCCGCGCCCTCATTTTATCGTCAATGTAGACGGTTCCGTCCACAGGGTTGTTGTGGAGAGAGGAAATGATCTCCTGTACGGTGACGATGGGGTAGACGGCAATGCCGTAGTCCTGCCGCAGCTCGTCCAGGGTAGAGCAGTCCCGGGTGCCGCGCTCCATACGGTCTACGGAGACAATCAGGGCCCGGAAGGACACGTCGGCCACCTGGCGGAAGAGGGCGATGGACTCCCGCACGGCGGTGCCGGCGGTCACCACGTCCTCCACGATGACCACCCGGTCGCCGTCCTGGGGCCGATAGCCGACCAGGGAGCCGCCCTCACCGTGGTCCTTTTCTTCCTTCCGGTTGAAGCAGTAGGGGAGGTCCCGGCCATGGTTGCGGTAGAGGGAGGAGGCCGCCGCGACGGCCAGGGGGATGCCCTTGTACGCGGGGCCGAAGAGACAGTCTACCCCATCGGGGAGGTGCTCCTGGATGCAGGCGGCGTAATAGTCGCCCAGCTGCGCGGCCTGGGCGCCGGTCCTGTAGTTGCCGGTGTTGATGAAATAGGGCGTGTTTCGGCCCGACTTGGTGACGAAGTCCCCAAAGACGAGCACGCCGGAGCGCACCATGAAAGTGATGAATGCGTCCTGATATGTCATAGAAATTGCCTCCTCCTGCCTGTAGCGATGAAAATCAAAACATTATATCATTTTCCCGCCCCTTATACAAGAAGGGAGGGGGATATAATAACTGCAAGGCGGGGGATTTTATCCGGCCCACGTGATAAAAGGATTGCCATTTCAAGGAGGGCATGCTATAATTTTTCTATCAATAAAGGAGGTATGCCCCATGAAGAAACGAGTTCTGTCCCTTCTCCTGACGGCGGTTCTCCTGTTCGCGCTGTCGGCGCCCGCGCTGGCAGTGGAAGAGGATGTTGTGCCTGTGATTGCAATGCCGCCCGCCGGGATTTCGGTACAGTTGGACGGCCAGATTGTGACGTTTACAGACGCGGAGCCTGAAGTGGTCGACCAGCGCACCTTTTTGCCTTTCCGGGCCGTCTTTGAGGCCATGGGCGCGGAGGTAGACTACGAGGACGAGACACAGACCGTTGTGGCGGTCCGCGGCGACACCACCCTGCGTATGCCGGTAGCCTCCAAGGAAGCTGCCGTTACAGTGGGCGATACGGTCACCGCCCTGCCCATGGACGTGGCGCCGTATGTCAAGGTCGTTGACGAGGGCGGCGGCGGCCGCACCTATGTGCCCGTTCGTTTTGCCGCCCAAGCCTTTGGCTGTGCCGTGGGCTGGGATCAGGACGACCAGACCGTTCTGATTGTGGACACCGAGAAGCTGCTGGGCGAGACCCTGGCCAAGTATGAATTCACCCTCATGGAAAAATACGCGGCTTACAACGAGCAGTTTCAGACGGAAAACTGGAACATCAAGGCGGAGTTTGAGGCCTCTGCCGCGTTTATGGCCATGGCCCCCATGCTGTTCTCCGGCACGATGACCGGCGTGATGGCCGAGGGCACCAAGGCTGAGATGGATATGACCATGAAGCTGGACCTGGAGGACTTCTTGGCCTCCATATCCGCCCTGTTTGGCGAATCCGCCCTCTCCGAGGAAGACCTGGCCATGATCACAGCGCTGAAGGAAGACGGAATCGGCATGCAGATCCGGTTTGACATGGACGCCGGCGTCATATACCTGGCGCTGACCGGTGATTTCATCACCGACCTGATGGGTCTGGCCGAGGACACCTGGCTTGCTATGGACATGGACGCCATGTACGCGGAGATGGGTCTGGACTACACCGGGCTGATGGACGCCGCCAACACCATGGACGCCACAGAGCTGCTGGCCTATACCCTCACGATGGTGGAGCTCAACGACAAGGACAGCGACTATGAGATGGTCCATGCGCTGGTGGACGGCGTGGCCACGTTCCTGTCCGACGAGTCCTTCGCGCGGGACGGAAACAATTACACCTCCTCTTACCTCTTTGAGGAGGAGGGCGTGAAGGCGGCCGTCGCGTTTACGCTGGTCATGCAGGGCGACGAGGTAAAGGGCTATGATATGAGCGTCGAGGTGACCGGTGAGGCAACCGAGGACGGGCAGCCCGTCACCATGACGGTGACCGGCTTCATGGACAGCGACAACAAGGGCAAGACGGAGTTCCGCATGGACATGGCCGGCCTTATGACCATGGACATGACCATGGATATGGCCTACACGACCACCGATGAGGTCCCCGCCACCGCACCTCCCGAGGGCGCCGTTGTGGTGGACTTCATGGAGTTGATGGGCAGCACCGCAGGGGCGGAACCCGCCGAACCCGTCGCCTGAGCCGAGGCGCCCGGGACGAGGAGAAATGAAACACAGCGGGCCGGTCCTTGGGACCGGCCCGCTGTTTTGATTCGCGGCGGGAAAGGGCGGCGGCGGGGGCGGCTCAGAAGGTCAGGGTGGCAAAATAGTCGTCCGGCGTCTCGGCCCGGCGGATTAAGACCGCTTCGCCGTCCTCCCGCAGGAGGACCTCGGCGGAGCGCAGACGGCCGTTGTACTGATACCCCATGGCGTGGCCGTGGGCCCCTGTGTCGTGGATGACCAGCAGGTCCCCCTTGTCGATTTTAGGCAGCATCCGGTCCCAGGCAAACTTATCGTTGTTTTCACAGAGCGCGCCGGTTACGTCATACTTGTGGTCGCAGGGGGCGTGCTCCTTACCCATGACCGTGATGTGGTGGTAGGCGCCGTACATGGCCGGACGCATCAGGTCGGCGGCGCAGGCGTCCACGCCGAT
>CAYPZF010000063.1:0-6726 GCA_964415275.1 uncultured Oscillospiraceae bacterium
GGTCCTTCGCCGCCGCCCGGCAGCAGGCCGCGGCCGCCTGCGTGGGGTCCGGGGCGGAGCTGCTGGCCCAGGCGAACAACAGCCTTGGGGTGGAGTACCTGCGGGCCCTGCGGCGGGGGGGCCATTCCATGGACGTTGTGACGGTGCCCCGGCGGGGCGCCGGTCATCACGAGGCCTTTGCCCGGGGCGGGACCCGGTCCGCCTCCGCCCTGCGGAGCCTGATGCGTGCCGGAGACTGGGACGAGGCTCAGGCCTACCTCCCGCCGGGCGGCGCGGCGCGGCTGAGAGCGGCGGGGACATATGACTTAACGCGGTGCGAGCGGGGGGTGCTGGCCCGTCTCAAGACCATGGAGGAGGCCGACTTTCTGACCCTGCCCGACTGCGGGCCGGAGTTGGCGGCGCGGCTGGCCGGGGCCGCCAGACAGGGGCGCTCCCTGGAGGAGGTCTACGCGCTGGCGAAGACCCGGCGTTACGCCCACGCGCGCATCCGGCGGCTGGTGCTCTGGAGCTTTTTGGGCCTGCGGGCGGCGGACAGGCCGGTACGGCCGCCCTATGTGCGGGTTTTGGGCCTGAATGGCCGGGGACGGCAAATGCTGCGGCAGATGCGGGAGGCCTGCCCGCTGCCCGTGCTCACAAAGGCCGCCCACGTAAAGCGCCAGGCCCCGGAGGCGCGGCGGCTGTTCACGCTGGAGAGCCGCTGTACCGATCTCTACGGCCTGTGCGGCGACACGATCATCCCCGGGGGCAGGGAGTACACCGCCGGGCCTGTGGTAGAGGCGTGACGGAGGGCTACGGCGCACTTGCGTATGGCGGAAAACAGCCCACCCGGAAGGTGGGGCTGTTTCTTTTTGAGGCGCGGTCTTCGGACCGGCCTTAGAGCAAACTGACGGGGACGCGGTGGACCAAAAGTGTGGCCGCCGCGCCGGTGACCGTGCCGGTGACCACCGAGGCCAGAAGCAGGGGGGGCAGGTAAACCAAGACGGTGGGGGTGCCCAGGACGGCGATGGCGGCCAGCACCTGCCCCGTGTTGTGGGCGGCGGCGCCGGCGATGGAGACGCCGAAGAGGGAGAGCTGGGGGACGCGCAGCAGGAGCGCCTGGACGCCCAGGGCCAGCAGCCCGCCGGAGAGGGAGAAGGCCAGGGCGGAGAGATTGCCGCCCAACAGCGCGCCCAGAAAGCAGCGCGCCAGCAGGATGGAAAGCGCCTCGCGCCCCGAAAGGCGGCAGAGGGCGTATACCGTGACCAGGTTGGCCAGGCCAAGCCGAAGGCCGGGCAGGGGGAAGAGCACCACAATGGGCGCCAGCCCTTCCGCCACAGAGAGGGCCAGGGCCAGCGCGGTGAGCACGGCTCCGCGGGTGAGACGTCGGATGAGCACGGGGAGATCACCTCAAGACAGTTGATTGGCCGTCACGGCGGGAAAGAAGGGCAGGTCATCCCGTGACCGCGTCGAAGGGGGGCGGGCCGCCTCCCTGAATGGTCACAATCAGTCGATTCGGCAGGCAGATGATCTGCGCGCCGGCGCTGGAGATCCAGCCGGTATGGACACAGTCGCCGCCGGGGCACTGGGCCTGCGCCACCCGGATGCCGCCCGCGCGGTACTCCAGCACCAGGGGGTAGGGGCTGTCCACGGCGAACCGGGTCGCGTCCTCCGGCGCGTCGGGCGGGGAGAGGGGCAGCGAGGCAATCGTTTCACCATCCAGCGTCACCAGGGCGGTGAGCGTGTCCCCCCGGGTCTGGGGCCGGAGAAACCAGAAAAGCGCGGCCGCCGCCAAAAGGACACAGAGGACCACCACCCCATCCCAGCGTGTGGGGCGGCGGCGGTCAGCGGCGGACGATTTCATATTGGTATCCATGGTCATCCCCCCGGAACTCCATCACGGCCTCCAGCCCCTCGGTGACGAGGACCCGGCCGTCTGTCCGGATCAGAATGGCCTCAAAGTCGTCGGAGGCGCGCCAGAGGGAGAGAGCGCCCTCTTCTCCCAGGACGAACAGGGCTGTGGAGAGGGCGTCGGCGGCGGTGTCGTCGGCGGAGACCACCGTGACCGACAGCAGGCCGCACTCGGCGGGATACCCGGTGGAGGGGTCGATGATGTGGTGGTAAAGAACGCCGTGCTCCTCAAAGTACCGCTCGTAGCCGCCCGAGGTGGAGGCGCTCTGGTCGGTCAGGGAGAGCACGCATAGATAGCTGTCCCGATCGGCCGGGTCCCGCACCGCCACCCGCCAGGGGGTGCCGTCCGGCTTATGCCCCAGGGCGGTGATGTTTCCGCCCAGCATGAGCAGGCCGGACGTGACCCCGTGGTCCCGCAGGACGTCCGCCGCCCCCGCGGCGGCGGCGCCCTTGGCGATGGCGCCCAGGTCGATGGCCATGCCCGCCGTGGGCAGGGAGGCGGTCATGGCCTCCTTGTCCAGCGCCAGCGCGTGCCAGCCCACCAGGGGCAGGAGGGCTGTAAGGGTATCGGCGTCCGGCACGTGCTTCTCCTCCCGGGTGAAGCCCCAGGCGTCCATCATGGGCGCTATCGTGGGGTCAAAGGCGCCTCCGGTGCGCTCGGCCAGGGCCACGGCCCGCTCCAGAAGCGTGAAGGTGGGCGGAGAGAGAGAGACCGGCACCCCGGTGCCGGCGCTCTCGTTGAGCGCGCTGATTTCGCTGGTGGCCCGGGTTCTGGACAGGGCGGCGTCCAGCGAGAACAGCAGTGAGCGGGCGGCGGGGACCGCCCCCTCGTCCCCGTCATGGACGGTGATGGTCATGAGGGTGTCCATGGCAAAAAACTGATCCGACACGCCTGACGCGCTGTCCCCGTCGCCGGTACAGCCGGCCAGGAGCAGCAGGCAGAGCATCAGAGGAAAAAGTCGTTTCATAGCGGCTCCTTTGTATCAATCCAAGATAGATGTATTGTACTACAGGGAGGTCCAAAACGCAACTGGGATAGGGCCCGGCTGGCCGCGGCAGGGCCTCCGGGATGACGTACCCTGGCGGCGCCGTGCCGGGAAGGGCCCTTTTTCTCGGTTGCAAACAACATGTTTTTCTGTTAAACTGCTAGGTGTATCGTTTGATGCACCGGACTTTACCAAGATCTGAGGAGCTGTTGCTGTCATATGGAAAAGAAAACACAATCCGCAAGGAACCAGCGTGAAGATGCAATTTTAAATCGGATTATGATCTGGTTCGGCGCGGCGGTGGTCGTTGAAATTCTCCTTCTCCTCCTCAACCGCTACTATCTGAACTACAGGGTGGCGGAAATTGGACTCGCGAAGGGCTTGGACAGCGTGCTGCATGCGGCGGTATACGTGGGTGCCGCCGGCCTGCTGGCCGGCATCCTCTGGGCGGTGAAAAGCCGCAGGGACGGCAAACAGAGCTTGGCCCCTGTTGTGGTGACCGCTGTCTGCGGTGTGCTTGGCGTGTGCGCGTTCCTGGTGCGTCATTATGGCGAGAAGGGGATGCAGGTGCTCCAGGTGGCGGTGCCTGTGTGCGCGGTGCTGATCCTTATCTACTACCTCTATAAAGAAGAGTTTTTCTGGGTTGCCGTCCTGAGCGGGCTCAATATTTTTGGCCTCTGGGTGTACCGCCAGGCCAACGACGCGCACAGGGGCACCCTTTTCCTCTGCCTGACCCTCCTGGCGGTGGCTGTGGCGGCGTCTCTCCTTCTGGCGCGGAAGCTCCAGGCGACGGGCGGCGTGCTGACTCTGGGCGGGACAGAAAAGCGCCTGCTCTCCCGGAAGGCCAATTATGCTTTGATATACGCCACCTGCGGGCTGGCGGCGGTCACGATGATTGCCGCGCTGGTCTTTGGCGCGACGGCGGCTTACTACGCCATTTTTGTTGTGGTCGCCTGGGCATTTGTGATGGCGGTGTACCACACGGTGCGGCTGATGTAAAACAGGCTGGGGGCGGACAAGCTGGGAAGGCGGGTGACCTGGGATGATTTATATTTTAGAGGACGATGACAACATCCGGCAAATGGAGAGCTATGCCTTTAAAAACAGCGGGTACCAGGTGGCGGAATGCCGCACCGGGGCGGAGCTGCGGACCATGTGCGAGCAGCAGCTGCCGGAGCTGATCATTCTGGACCTGATGCTGCCGGGCGAGGACGGGCTGTCCATTTTGCGGTGGCTGCGCGCTGAGAGCGCCACCGAAAAGGTGCCGGTGATTATCGTGAGCGCGAAATCCACTGAGCTGGACACGGTAAAGGGGCTGGACTACGGAGCTGACGACTATATCACAAAGCCCTTCGGCGTGATGGAGCTGATCTCCCGGGCCAAGGCGGTGCTGCGGCGGACCGAGCCCCGGCCGGCCGACCAGCAGATGGCGGTGGGAGAGATTACGCTGGACGAGAGCCGCCGCCGGGTGACGGCCGCCGATGAGGTCTGTGTCCTCACCTTTAAGGAGTATGAGCTGCTGAGGTATCTGATGTACAACCATAATATTGTCCTCTCCCGGGAAAAGATTATGGACAAGGTGTGGGGGATCGACTTTGCCGGGGAGAGCCGTACGGTGGATATGCACATAAAAACGCTGCGGCAGAAGCTGGGCGGCTGCGGCAGCCAAATTAAGACCGTGCGCAACGTGGGGTACATGATCGAGGAATGACATGAAAAAGCAAATCAAAGGAAAGCTGCTGCTTATCGCCCTGCTCTCGATGGCACTGACCCTTGTGCTCTCGGTGGCGGTGTTTTACGGCGTCTTTGAGGACCAGGTGAAGCGCAATCTGCGGCAGAGCGGAGCGCTGATGCAGGCGGGGCTTGAGCGAGTGCCGGACACCGCCCTCCTGGAGGCCTACGCCCGGAGCGGGTTCTGGGTTGCCCTGATGGATGAGAATGGGGACGTGCTCTTTGAGGACGGCGCCGGCGCGGAGGGGGCGGAGAACCATCTGGACCGGCCCGAGGTGGAGCAGGCCTTGAGGCAGGGGCATGGGGAGGCGGTGCGCCCCGGTGGCGCGCCGGGGCGGCACGTCTACTACAGCGCGGCGCGTCTGTCTGATGGCCGCGTGCTTTGGGTGGCCCGGGAGGCCCTTGGAATCGCCCCCTTTTATAAGCAGGCCATTCCTTGGCTGGCGGTGATTGTGGCGGTGCTGGCGGTTCTGTCGGTGCGGCTGGCCGCGCTGCTCACCAAACGCCTGGTGGAGCCCATCGAGGCCATGGCGGAGAACATTGATGAGATTGAAAAAAGGGTGCCCTACGCGGAGTTGGAGCCCTTCGCCGTGGCGGTGAAGGAGTACCATCTGCGGCGGCAGGAGACCGAGCGGATTCGGCAGGAGTTTACCGCCAACGTCTCCCACGAGCTCAAGACCCCGCTGACCAGCATCTCCGGATATGCCGAGATGATTGAAAATGGCATGGCCAAGCCGGAGGATGTGGAGGAGTTCGCGGGGAAAATCGGCCTGGAGGCCTCCCGCCTGATCAATCTCATCGGGGACATCATCCAGCTCAGTGAGGTGGACGACCCGGTTGCGCACCAGGGCAGCTTTACCCGGGTGGACCTGCTGGCCGTGGCCCAGCGGACGATGGAGTCCCTGAAAATCAACGCGGACATGAATCACATTACCCTCTGCGCCACCGGACGTCATCTGGAGGTCCAGGGCAACGAGGGGCTGCTGGAGGAGCTGGTCCGCAACCTATGCGACAACGCCATCCGGTACAACAATCCCGGCGGGCGGGTGACCATCCAGGTGGGGGAGCAGGAGGGCCGGGTGTGTCTCACCGTGCGCGATACCGGCATCGGCATCCCGCCGGAGCACCACGGGCGCATCTTCGAGCGGTTTTACCGGGTGGACAGGAGCCGCAGCAAGGGGACCGGGGGCACCGGCCTGGGGCTGGCCATTGTCAAGCACGTCGCCATCCACCACAACGCTAAAATCACCGTGACCAGCGCCGAGGGGGCCGGGACCGAGATTGCGGTGCGGTTTCCGCCCACGCAGGGCACATGACATAATACGGGAACACATAAGAGCGCCCTGTCCGGCCAGTTGGCCGGACAGGGCGCTCTTGTGTGCCGGAAGATGAGAAGTGAGCCCAGGTCACTCGCCGGGCCGTGTGCCGGAAGATGAGAAGTGAGCCCAGGTCACTCGCCGGGCCGTGTGCCGGAGATGGAAAACTCCACCCACTCGGCAATGTTCTCCGCGTGGTCTCCAATGCGCTCCAGGTACTTGGCGGCCATCAGCAGGTCGATGCAGGCCTCACTGTGATTGTGCGGGTCGACGCTTAACAGGTGGATAATTTTTTCCTTCGTCTCGTTAAAAAAAGCGTCGACAATGTCGTCGTAGGCCATGACGCTCCGGGCCATGTTGAGATCCTTGCGGACATAGGAGGAGACACTCTCGTTTACCATATGCATGACGGCGCGGGACATTTTACCAAGGGGCAGCTTTTCCCGGACCTCACTCAAATCGGTGTGCTGCGCCAGCTCGGCGATGTCCAGGGCCTGGTCTCCGATGCGCTCCATATCTGAAATCATCTTGAGCGCGGCGGAGATTTCCCGCAGGTCGGAGGCGATGGGCTGCTGCTGCAGCAAGAGACGGAGGCAGATGGATTCGATTTCCCGCTCTTTTTTATCAATTTCTTTTTCCAAAGCAAAGACTTTTTCAACCAGGGTCACGTCATGATGAATCAGGGCGTCAATGGCCAGGGCAATCACTTCTTCGCACTGGGCGCCCATTTCGATCATCTCACGGTGCAAATGACTCAGTTGTTCGTCGAATCTCTCTCTCATTATCCGAACCTCCCGGTGATGTAA
>CAYPZF010000064.1:0-6725 GCA_964415275.1 uncultured Oscillospiraceae bacterium
CCAAAGCAGTTGGTCGCCGCCATACCGGTGATGGTGGTGAATACATTACTGCCAATGCGAATTTCACCCTTTTCTGTTTGCAGCTTCATTGGGACCTTCCTTTCCTGAGCGTAGATTGCTTCTTCGCAGGTGTATTACATTGTAGTCTATTTCTGGCAAAAACACAAGGGAAAAAGTTTTATGAGGTGGTTGTATTTTGACACACAATCGTGTACACTATAACCACTTAGTCTACAAGACAGGAGGAAATTTGATATGAAGTTTGCCAATTCCGGCCTAAAAGCCCTGGCGGTTGTCTTCGCCCTCGCCGCCGCCGCGTGCTGTATCGCCGCTTACTGGGTCAAATTAACCGACTTGTTCTACTGCGCCAAAGACAAGATTTCGAAGGGCGTCTGCTGTCCCCGTACCGCCTCGGAGTATGACGATTACGCCGACTGGGACGAATAAACAGCGCTTGTTGTCAAACGGGCACGAAACGTGTCCCGGGTAAAGCGAAAAACAGCCGCGATGCTCGCGGCTGTTTTTTGCTGTCAGGGCGCAAAGCGCGCGTCGATGGCGCGGATGAGCTCCAGGGCGCTGCTGAATTCCTCTTTCGGAGTGCCGTCCAGCCAATCAATCAGACCTTGCCAGGATGAGCTGCGGCGGGACACCACCATCACCAGGAAGGTGGCCCGGGCGCCGGCGGCGGCCGCCACCGCGTCTGCCGGGATGCCCAGCTCCGGCGTGGCCGCGGCGAGAGAGGCCGCGGTCTGCGGGCGCGGGGCAAAGGTGCGGGACCGCTGAAAGGCCTGGGGGAAGTTTTGCGCGTCCATCACCGCGTCTACCTGGAGCACCAGGTTCCCCGTGTCGGAAAACGACAGCGGCGCGGTGAACATTTGGCTGTATACCCTGCCGGAGACGCGGCCTCCCTCCGTCTGGTCCACGCAGACGCGCAGCGCGGCGCTCGTATGGTTGAATTCAGCCATGAAAGTCCCTCCTTCCTCTCCTTATTCCAACATGTCAAGGCGTTTTTCCATCCAGCTGCCGTTGACGCAGTGGCGCAGCGCCTCCTCGTGAGAGACAGTCCCGCCGCGCACCAGCTGCAGCAAGCTCTGGTCCATGGTAATCATCCCCTCGGCGGACGAGGTGGCAATCACGCTGTCCAACTGGTGGGCCTTTGACTCCCGGACCATGTTGCGTATAGCGCTGTTGGCCACCATCACCTCGAACGCAGGCACCCGGCCCCCCTCCAGGGAGGGCACCAGCACCTGGGAGACGATGCCCTCCAGCACCAGGGAGATTTGGGTGCGGATCTGCTGCTGCTGCTCGGGGGGGAAGGCGTCCACCACCCGGTCGATGGTATTGGCCGCGCCGATGGTGTGCAGGGTAGAGATCACCAGGTGCCCCGTCTCGGCGGCGGTGACGGCCGCCCGGATGGTCTCCGGGTCCCGCATCTCCCCCAGCAGGATGATATCGGGTGCCTCCCGCAGCGCGGCGCGCAGCGCCACGTTGTAGGACACGGTATCTGTGGCCAGCTCCCGCTGGGTGACCACGCTCATCTTGTGCTGGTGGAGGTATTCAATGGGGTCCTCAATGGTAATGATGTGCTGGCTGCGGGTGGTGTTGACCTGATTGACAATGCAAGCCAGAGTGGTGGTCTTGCCGCTGCCCGCCGCGCCGGTGAACAGGACCAGGCCCTTGGTGCATTCCGCGAAGGCCATCACGTTGTCCGGAATGCCCAGGGCTTTTCTGTCGGGCAGCTGGAAGGCGACCACCCGGATGACCAGGCCCAGAGAGCCCCGCTGGCGCATCGCGTTGGCCCGAAACCGGGAGAGGCCGGGAACGGAGAAGGAGAAGTCGTCGTCCCCCGTCTCCAGCAGCCGGTCCATGCTGCGGCCCCCGGCCAGGGCGTATACCTCCTCGGCCAGGGCCCGGGTCATATCGGACAGCAGCCGCCCGCCCGTCTCACGCACCACCACGCCGTCCACCTTGTAGGCAATCGGCAGCCCGGCAATGATTAAAATATCGGAGGCACCCCGCGCCACCGCTTCAATTAAAATCCGTTCTATCATGGAACATGGTCCCTCCTTCAGACAACGTACCGTCCCACACATCCAATCCGGTGTCCGTCTGCACGCTGTCCGACAGGGACACGGTCTGCCAGGCCAGGGCGGTGACCGTCCCATCCTCTTCCCGGATCAGATGGACGCGGAGGCCCTGGGTATCCGTCATGGGAATCAGCTCCTCAAGCTCGCTTTCATCACCGGCCAGAAAATCAGCGTACGCCCGGGCGGCCAGACTGTCCGCCCGGTAATAGGCGGTTACCGTGTCGCCGTTGACACGGGCAAGGCGCAGGTCGGCTTGGGCGGAGGAGACAGCCAGAGAGGCGAGGGTGGCCATGCAGAGCACCACCAGCACCGTGAACACCGTGATGATGCCCAGACCCAGGGGAGAGCCGTCTTTACCCAAGGAAGGTCACCCCCCGCAGCGCATAGATTTCCCGGCCGTCCGCCGTTTGAATGGAGATGTCCAGCGCGTTTCCCCGCTGGTGAAGGGCGCTCACAAAGCCGCTTTCCCCGGAGGGCTGCCGGGCGGGCACGGCGCCGGCGGCCCGCCACTCCTCCGCGATGGTCTGGGCCATGTACACCGCCTCGGTAAGCCGGCCGCTCTCCCGGCTCATATCGTGGGCCTTTAGGAACAGGCTGACGCACACGGCGGCGCTCACCGCGAAAATAAAGAGATTGAGGATCAGCTCCGTAAGCACCAGCGTGGAGCGGTTGACAGATGCCTTCACGGGGCGGCCACCTCCTCCGCGCCGCAGCGGGGGTAGAGCGTGACGGAATGTCCGTCGGCGGTGAGCGTAAGCCCCCCGTCACGGACGGCGGCGGAGAAGGCGGACAGGGGGAGCACCCCCATGCCGGCCGCCGCGGTGAAGTCGGCCAGACTGGTCCGCTCGGCATAGAGTTCCCTCAACTCACCGTCATAGCAGTAGAGCAGGATGACGTAATCCCCGTCGTCCAAGGCCAGCGCCTGGGTCCCGTCAAAGACTGTCACCGACACGCCCCCCGCGGTGTCGCTCCGCCGCACCTGATTGGTCAGGTAGGAGAGGGCTGTGCGGTGGATACTGTTCTCATCTGAGGCGGCGGCCACACCGCGGTAGACACCGCTGCCCAGCAGGACAAGGCCCGTCGCCGGCAAAAAAAAGGCGGCGCACAACAGCAAGGCCGCCATTGTCCGCGGACCCGTGTTGTTCTGTTTCCTCAAGCTGCCCGCCTCCTCTCATCTGCATGCCCCCTCAGTTTTCGGCGGGAAGCACGGTAATATCCGGCATCAGGTTAGCTGCCACATACTGATAATCCACAAAAAAGCGGCTGCGATCCACCACCACGCCATAGCGCCCGGTGAGATGCTCCAGATTGGGGGGATAGGCCCCCTCCAGGGCGTAGCACTGTACGGCCGCCCGGCGCAGGCCCTCCTCCAGCAGGGTCTGGCTCTCCCGGCTGCTCCTGTCACCCAGGAGACCGGAGGGGAAGAGCAGCAGCGCGGGCAGGCAGAGCAGCAAAAGAAGCGTAATCAGAAAGCGTCGGCGGGGGCGTCCCGTGTTTTGAGGCATCATTTGGCATCCCTCCTGTTCCCCGGGTCAGGCCCCAATGGCGGACATTGCGCCCAGAAGGGGCAGCATGACCGACAGGAGCACCACACCTACAGAGAGGCAGAGGGCCAGCACCAGGGCGTATTCCACCCGGCCCAAAAGCCGGCCCAGGCGCTCGTCGGCCTCCTCCCGGCAGCGGTCGGCCAGCTCCTCCATGGCCTGCTCCGGAACACCGGCGCGGAAGCCCGCCGCCAAAAGGCCCGCGGGAAGCCCGTCCAGAATCCCGGCGCGCTCTACCGCCGTGGGAAAGAGCGCGCCCCGTTCCATCTCCGCCCGGCACAGCCTGAGGAGGGGCTCCAGACCGGTGCCCTCCAGCAGACGGGCGGTGCGCTCCACGGCCTCATCCAGGGGCAGGCCGCTGGAGAGCATCAGGGCCATAGCGGAGGCGAAGCGGCTGCGGTCCACCGCCCGGGTGACGGCGCTGTTTTTCAGGAGCTTCTGTCCCAGACGCCTGGCGGCCTCTGTACCTTTCCGGGTGCGGAACAGAGCAAACAGCGCAAGAGCGCCCGCCAGAACCAGCACCGCCAGCACAACGGCAATGGTCCCGCCGGCAGAGCCCAGCTTCATCAGGGCCGCGGCCACCGGGGGAAGGCTCATGCCCAGCTGGGCAAATACCCCCTGAAACACGGGGAGCACCTTGGCCAGCAGCACCAAAAATACAAAGGTAATCAGCGCCGTCATCATAGCGGGGTAGGCCACGGTGCGGCGGATCGCCCCCTGGATGGCGGCCTCCCGGCGATAATACCCGGAGAGGGCGGACAGCACCCGGTCCAGCCGGCCGGAGGCCTGCCCAATCTCCACCATGCGCAGCAGATAGTCGGGAAAGACGCCGGCGGCCGACAGGGCGCGGTCCAACGGCTCCCCCGCCGACAGACGGTCTAAAACAGCGGACAACAGGTGCTTTTCCCACTCCGCCCCGGCGTCCCCCAGCATGGTGGAGACCCCCTCCTCCGCGCTGATGCCCGCCCGCTGCATCAGGGAGAGCTGATAACAAAAAACCGAGAGCCGGTCCGCCGTCAGGGGCACGCCTTTTTTGCCGTTCTGATCCATGTCTTGCCCCCTAGCCCTGCTTAATAGGCATATTTCAGGGTATAATTAGAGCCGTCGGAAATATACTTCATAACTGCCGGGCTGGAGTTGGAGCTGGAGGCAAAGGTGGGGTCCATCAGCGTCCAGTTCTCACCGTCGAAGTAGATGGCCTTTTCAACCCACCCCTGCTCCGTCAGATACACACTAATCCAGGCGTGGTATACGGTCCCGGCGTAGCCCACCACCAGCTTGCAGGGGATGTCCTGGCTGCGGAGCATCGCCGTCATCACGGCGGCATAGTCAAAGCAGATGCCCTTTTTCTCCTTGAGCACGTCGTCCACCACAGGCAGATAGCCGGACTGGACGGTCCGTGCCTTCTCGGTGTCGTAGGTAAAATTGTTCACCACAAACCCGTACACAGCCGTGAGCTTCTCCAGGCCGGTCTCCTTGCCCTCCACCAATTCCGCCGCCTTGGAGACCACGGCGGAATCGCTGTGGTAGTCCACATACTGATTGGCGTACAGGAAGGGCAGAAGCTCGTTGCGCAGCTTCAGCTCCACCGTGTCGCTGAACGCCTGGGCATATTTGGTGCCCTTGGTGTTCTCAAACACCTTGACGGTGTACGTGCCGTCCCCCTCCACCAGGGGGAACATCTCATACGTCCCCTCGTTGTTGAGGTTGTATGTGTAGGTGGTGCCGCCGGTCCTGGTCACCTGCACCTTGATTTTTGCATCCTTGCCGCCGGTGTACTTAACCGAGACAAGGCCCTCTCTCAAATTGGAGTAGTCCGCGGCCGCCTTGGCGGTGGACCGGACGCTCACGTCCTGCTTCAGCGCCACCCTGGACGGAATGTCTCCGGCCAGGGCGTAGAGCACCGTGGAGGCCACGCCGGCCAGCATTAAAAGGGCAAGGAATACGCAAATCAGGCGCTGCATGGTTTTTCGTTTCATGGCAAATCCTCCTCCTGGCGCTCCAGATAGTCAAACCCGTCGTCATAGGGAAATGTCTCATCCAGGGCAGCCCGCACCACAATCCGGTGGTCTGAGATGCCGATGGGATGGCACGAGGTGATGGTGAGGCAACTGTACCCGGCGGTGTAGATGGGGCTCCAGTCGTCGGGCGTTACAATTTCGCTGTACTCCCATATATATCGGTAGATTTCCGTGTCGCTATATAAATATATATAGTCTCCTTCTTCCAGCGTGTCAATATAATAAAAGGGCGCCCGGTCTGTGATCTTCCCATTGCTGATCGCGTTCCTGTGCCCCGCGAGAGACACGTTGCGGTTCCCCTCTCCGGGCAGCTGGGCGTATTCGTAGAGGCCTACGCCTTTGTTGAGCGTGCTCTCGTCGGTGCCCCCGTAAACCACACGGGTGATGTTAATGGCGGGGATATATATGGTGAGGTCCTTGTCCTGGTACCCCTTTCGCTCGGGCGTGACGACCAGCTTCCCCACGGGCAGGCCGTCCACCTCGGGCGTGGGCGTCGGCGTCCCGGCGGGCTCCGGCGTGGCGGACGGCTCCGCCGCCGGGGTGGGCGTGGGGCCGGGCGCCGGTCCGGCGCCTTGGCGCAGGGCGACCGCCGCCAGAAGGATGCCCCCCAGAATCAGAAGGGCGGCCAGAAGATACAAAAGACGGTTCCTCATGGTTCAGTCCAGCTCCAGTTCCCTCACCTTGGTGGTGAGCTTGAGAAAGTGATGCCGGTGCTGCTGGTAAAAGGCACTCACGACGCGCTCCATGACCTTGTCGCTGTCCTCATAGTTCGCGGAGGGCAGCAGCAGCACAAACTGCGCGGCGCTGTATTTGGCCACCACATCCCCCCGGCGCAGGGAGGAGACCAGCACCCGAGAGAGCTGATCCATGGTCTCCGCCAGCACCTTGGGCGAGGGCAGGCCGCCGTTGGGCAGAGAGACGGTAACCAGACCCACATGGACGCTGATGCCGCTGCGGCGGATGCGGCGGGCCTCCAGCCGGTAGGCCTCACGGAAAAAGCCATACTCACACAGGAACGCGCCGGGGCGGCTGGCGGTCCCCCGCAGCTCCTCCTGGATGACCTCCATGTCGGT
>CAYPZF010000065.1:0-6669 GCA_964415275.1 uncultured Oscillospiraceae bacterium
CCAGGGCATCGGGGGGGTGGCGGTGAGCCGCCCGCTGGCCCAGGCATTGGAGCCCCTCGTCGCCGGGGGGACGGGCAGCTTGTCCTCTTCCCCGGAGATGCCGCGGCAGATGCCGGATAGGATGGAGGCGGGAACCCTGAACCTGCCTGGGATTGCCGGCCTGAGTACCGCCCTGGATTATCTGACGGAGACCGGCACTGAGGTGATGCGCCGGCGGGAGATCGCCCTTACCAAGCGGCTGCTGGAGGGGATTCTGGACCATCCCCACCTGTATGTGCCCGGCCCCGCCGACGCGGCGCGGCGGGTGGGAGTGGTCTCGGTGGCATTCAAGCGGCGGGACAACGGGGAGGCGGCCTATCGGCTGGAGCAGACCTACGGCATTCTCGTCCGAAGCGGGCTCCACTGCGCGCCTCTGGCCCACCAGAGTCTGGATACCTTTCCGCAGGGGACGGTGCGCTTTTCCATTGGGCACGGAACCACCGTACCGGAGATAGACGCCGCAATAGAGGCCGTGAGCGCGCTGGCCTAGAATAGCTCAATGGCATAGGGGCCGGGCGGCGTGACATACCCCACCTGGGCCACCTGGGGCAGCGCGCCGCTCAGCTGAAGCAGCAGGCGGTCCGCCTCCTGTTCCGGGACCGCCAGAAGCAGGCCGCCGGAGGTCTGGGGGTCGTACATCACGTCCTGTATGGCGCGGCTGACGCCGCGGGCGTTGTGTACATGGGCCTGGGCGAAGTGCCGGTTGCGGTACATGCCCTCGGGCAGGAGTCCCATCTCTGCGAGCTCCTTCACCTGGGGGAGCAGAGGGAGCCTCGCGTGCTCCAGCACCGCCGTCACGCCGCTCCCTCTGGCCATCTCCAGGGTGTGGCCCAAGAGCCCGAAGCCGGTGACGTCGGTGCAGCTGTGGACGGTGTAGCCCGCCAGGATGTCCCGGGCGGTTTTATTGAGGGTTCTCATGTGGGAAACGGCCAGGGCGTACGCCCCCTCGTCGGCCATGTCGCCCTTGTGGGCGGTGGTGAGGATGCCGGTGCCCAGGGGCTTTGTGAGCAGGAGCACGTCCCCGGCCCGGGCGCGGTCGTTGCGCCAGATTCTGTCCGGGTGACAAAAGCCGGTGACCGACAGACCGTATTTCGGCTCCCGGTCCTCGATGCTGTGGCCGCCGGCGATGACGGCGCCCGCCTCCAGCACCTTCTCATAGCCGCCCCGCAGCAGCGCGTGGACCGCCTCCTGACCCATCTGGGGCGCCACGCACAGCAGATTCATGGCCAGCCTGGGCTCGCCGCCCATGGCATACACGTCACTCAGCGCATTGGCGGCGGCGATCTGCCCGAAGAGGAAGGGGTCGTCCACAATCGGGGGGAAGAAGTCTACCGTCTGGATGAGGGCCAGGTCGGGGCCGAGGCGGTAGACGGCGGCGTCGTCGGCGGTGTCAAACCCCACCAGAAGATCGGGGTCCGTTCTGGTGGGCAAATCCCTCAGGAGCTGGGAGAGCAGACCCGCCCCCACCTTGGCGCCGCAGCCGGCGCACTGGGCCAGTTTGGTGAGCTTGATCTCAGAGCCGGACACGGACGCCGCCCCCTTTCCAGCAGGTCAGGATGGCCTCTAACACGCCGCCGGCCACAGCGTTCGACTTGTCGGAGACCGTAAAGCAGTATTCCTTTATCCCCCTTGGGTCCACGTCCCCGGCCTTCATCCCGGCGCGCACCGGCGTGCCCTGGGGGAGCAGGCCGCGCACCACCCCGGAAATGGCGGCGGTGACGGGGGCGTCCCCCACCACAGCCACGGTGTCCCCGGCGGAGACCAGATCGCCGATGGCGGCCAGGGGCTGGAACACCCCGTCCGCGGGCGCGCGCAGCAGACGCTGAACGGTGTACCCGCCGATGTCGCCGGGAACGCCGGTGTTGGGGGCGGGGGAGCCCTGATAGAGTACCCGGCCAAGGTTGTGGCCGCGCTGGGTCTCCACGACGGCGTGGCAGTCCGCCCCGGCCGTAAAGCCGGGGCCCACGCCCACCACGACGGGGGCATCGTCCATCCGGGTGCCCAGGTTCTTTTTGGCTAAGATGGCGTCCACCAATGCGTCGGGCGCCAGGGCGGACAGGGGCGTGTCGGCGGCCAGTACGGCGATTTCCCCCCGGGCCAGAATGGAGCGGGCCTGGTCCGGGTCCTCCGCCTGCCGGGCGGAAAGGCCCTCCACCTGGGCGGTGCCCCGGTAGATGGCAGGGGAGAAAGCCACCGACCAGCGGACGGTGGTGGGATGGGGCAAGTCGGTCATCACCACGTCCATCCCGCAGCGGCGGAGACGGCAGGCAATGCCGGAGGCCAAATCCCCGGCCCCTTTGATGAGCACCAGCATGACCGATACGCTTCCTTCCGTTTTATGTTCGTATGGCTTTGACACAGTCCGGGTCCCGGAGGGCGGTGACAACCACCCGGCAATGGGGTCTCAGCCCGCGGATACAGTCCGCCGTCTGAACGCCCCGCGCGGTGAGGACCGCGTCGTCGGCCTGGTTGAGCACCACGGCAAACCGGGTGGCAGACGAAACCCCTTTACACCCACCCCGGTCAGAGACCAGCAGACGGGCCAGCAGGGAAGGGGTGAGCTGGGTGTCCTCCCGGACACCCAGGAGGGCCAGCGCCTGGGGAACGCGGAAGCAGCAGGCCCCAATGGGCTGGCCCAGCGCGCGGAGTCCCGCCACGGCCACCACCAGGCTGCTGTCCGGATAGAGAACCGGTTCGTGGCGGGCGGGAGCTTTGACGGGCAGGCACTTGGCGCCGTCGGCTTCCACCAGCAGGAGATGCGCCATACCGCGGAGCGCGGCCAGAGTCCCGGACGCGGGCGTGCCCAGCTTGTCCCCCGCGCGGATACCCACGCAGGCGATGCGGTCCCGGTCCAGCAGGGCCCGCAGGCGGGACAGGTCCCCGTCGGTGACAGTGGGCATATGGGCGGGGTCGGGCTGCCGTATCTGTGTTGTGGTGGTATACAGGACGGTATGACCCGCCGCCGCGGCCTCCTGGCCCAAGCGGAGCAAAAGCGAGGTCTTTCCCCCGCCGCCCACGGCGGAGAGGACAAACGCCGGTTCAAAGGTTACGCCCAGGGCGGCACAGAGGGGGGACGGAACACGCAATGAAAGCCCCCCTTTCCCGTTGTTTTCCCTGAAAACAACATTAAATGCTTTAAAAAATGATATCACGTGACGGAAAAACTGTCAACGAGGGAAGAGGCGCCGGCGCAGGAAACCTCTTCCGCCCTCCCGCTGGCGGGGAGAAGAAGAGATTTCCGGGAGACCCGGCGAAAAAAGTAAAAATGGACCTTGACTTTAACATATGATACTGGTATAGTATAAAAAATTGAAAAAAGCGATGACCAGAAAAAAGTAAGTCTGCCCAATACATTCAGAGAGCTGCCGGTTGGTGAGAGGCGCATGGATAAGCAGACCGAATACATTTTGCGAGCTGTCCGCCCAAAGGCATTTTGCTGAGTAGACCGGAACCGGTGTCACCCGTTATCGTGATAGAGTTTGATGGAACTCGACGAGGCTTTCCGCCGTGAGGCGGAGGCAAACTGAGGTGGTACCGCGGGACTTCCCGCCCTCTGACATTTTGTTGGAGGGCGGTTTTTTTATGGTCATCAAACTGATTTTCTTGCTGGTATTTTTCGGGATCATGCTGGCGGTCGGCTTTTATTGCCGCCGACAGGCCACCGACGTGAACAGCTTTGTCCTGGGCGGCCGCTCTGTGGGCCCATGGCTGACCGCCTTCGCCTATGGCACATCCTACTTTTCCGCCGTTATTTTTATCGGTTACGCCGGTCAATTCGGCTGGAAGTTTGGCATCGCGTCTACCTGGATCGGGGTGGGAAACGCGCTGATCGGCTCCCTGCTGGCCTGGGTGGTTCTGGGCCGGCGCACCCGCATCATGACCCAGCAACTGAGCAGCGCCACCATGGCCGACTTTTTTGGCCGGCGCTACGACAGCAGGGGACTGAAGCTGTGCTCTTCCATCATCATTTTCGTCTTTCTGGTTCCGTATACCGCCTCGCTGTATAACGGCCTGTCCCGGCTCTTCGGGATGGCCTTCCACATCGACTACTCGCTTTGCATTATCATTATGGCGCTGCTGACCGGCGTCTACGTGATTGCCGGCGGCTATATGGCCACCGCCATCAACGACTTTATCCAGGGGATTATTATGCTGGTGGGCATCGTGGCGGTCGTCGCGGCGGTCCTCCAGGCAAACGGCGGCTTCACCCAGGCCATCTTCTCTCTGGCCCTGGTGGAGGACACCGCCCTCTCCGCCCAGCCCGGCGTCTTTGCCTCCTTCTTCGGGCCGGATCCGCTCAGTCTCCTGGGTGTGGTCATTCTCACGTCCCTGGGCACCTGGGGACTGCCTCAGATGGTGCAAAAATTCTATGCCATCAAGAGTGAGGCAGCCATCAAAAAGGGGACCATTATCTCCACTGTGTTTGCCCTGGTGATCTCGGGGGGGTGTTACTTCCTGGGCGGGTTCGGACGCCTGTACGGCGGCAGCGTGGACGTGGCGGTGGAGGGATATGACGCCATTATCCCCGCCATGATTTCCAACTTTTCTGATCTTCTCATCGCCTTGGTGGTCATCTTGGTGCTCTCGGCCTCTATGTCTACGCTGTCCGCTCTGGTCATGGCCTCCAGCGCCACCCTCACCATAGACTTTTTAAAGGAGACCGTGATGCGGGAGATGGACGAGAAGCGGCAGCTCTGGTGCATTCGGGTGCTGATTTTAGTCTTTATCCTCATCTCTGTGGTCATCGCTATTTTACAGTACAGGCGCAATGTGGACTTTATCGCCCAGCTGATGGGGGTTTCCTGGGGCGCGTTGGGCGGCGCGTTTTTGGCGCCCTTCCTCTACGGTCTCTACTGGAAGCGTACCTCCAAGGCGGCGGTGTGGGTGAGCATGCTCTTCGGTGTTGGAGTCATGACGGCAAACCTCCTGTTCCGCAGCGCGTTTCCCGCCGTGCTCCAATCTCCCATCAACGCCGGTGCCTTTGTGATGGTGGCCAATCTTATCCTGGTGCCCATCATCAGTCTCTTTACCAAGGCCCCGGAAAAGAGCCTGGTGGACAGCGCCTTTGCCTGCTACGAGACTCCCATCCAGGTACAACAAAAGACGGCCCTGGAATAAAGGAACAGAACAATAAGACGAGTGGAAAGCCAAATGCTTTTCACTCGTTTTATGTTCTCATAAAGCGGGGAGAAGGGTGTTCTGTGCGCCGGAGGGTGTGGTTGGGCACCGTCTCCGGCGCCGCGGCGGGAGGTAGGGGGAACAAAGTGAGGCGGTCGGAATATGCTGTTATCAGGGATATTATATTCCCGTTCTAGGAAAGGACGATGTGATATGCAAGAAAGGGAATGCTTTGAGGCTCCCACAAGAATATATCGCTGTGGTCCCTGCAGACCACCCTGCCCCTCCCCATGCCCCGTAATTGGGCCTACAGGACCGAGAGGTCCCATGGGTCCTATGGGCCCCATGGGGCCGAGGGGGTTCCCAGGCCCGAGGGGCGCAACAGGTGCGCAAGGTTCGGTAGGTCCCCAGGGCCCCGCGGGTGCTGCTGGTTCTCGGGGCCCCGCGGGTGAAGTTGGCCCCCAGGGTCCCGCGGGCGATACCGGTCCCCAGGGTCCCGCAGGTACTGCTGGTTCTCAGGGCCCCGCAGGTGAAACTGGTCCCCAGGGCCCCGCAGGCCCGCCGGGACCTACCCCGACACAGACATCTTTTCTGGCGTTTCAGCCGGCCGGAACCTTTGGTATGGAGTTGGGCAATGGGGTGAGCGTTGGTTTCTCCGACATTCAAATTCACTCGGCTAACGTTACGGAGGTCTCAGACTCTGAGTTTGCTGTCGTGGATGCGGGAGTCTATTTGGTCATGTATACGGTAGGAGCTTCTGTAACCGCGCCGGGGGCGGCGACCGTAGGGTTCCAGGTTCTTGTGAACGGAACACCGTACCCTCCGTCAATCATGGACTCGACCACCGATAATGACGCCATTGTGTCCGTCTCGTTCCTAGTGTCCCTTCACGCGGGCGATGTGCTTGAGCTGGCCTTGTTTGGCGCCACGGACATTGCACTGGATTTGACAACAGGCGCCTCCCTGAGCATCGTCAGATTGAGCTAGCACCTTGTTACGGCTCCTTGGGAAAGGACTGTAACGCAATCAAGATTGGACAAATGAAACGGCTGCGATTAGGCGGCAAAGTCTGATTGTGAAGCGCGATGAAAAGCGGGGGCGTGTGGTACACCGCCCCCGCCTTTACAAGGAGGGTTGCAATGAAGATATGTGTCTATGCCATCTGTAAAAATGAGAGTCGATTTGTAGACAGATGGATGGCCTCCATGTCGGAGGCCGATCAAGTGATTGTGTTGGACACCGGCTCTGAAGACGACACGGTGGAGCGGCTCAGGCAGGCCGGCGCGGTTGTGGAGCAGAGGGTGATTTCCCCCTGGCGGTTTGATACGGCCCGCAACCAGGCCCTGGAGTTGGTGCCCCAGGACGCGGATATCTGTGTCTCCACGGATTTGGATGAGCTGTTTCATCCGGGCTGGAGAGAAAAGCTGGAGCAGGCGTGGAAACCGGGCACGGGACAGGCGACCTACCGCTATACCTGGAACTTTAACCCAGACGGCTCCGAAGGATATGTAT
>CAYPZF010000066.1:0-6653 GCA_964415275.1 uncultured Oscillospiraceae bacterium
GCTGAACCCGCCGCGGGGACAAAACCTTCGTCGCTTCGCAAAAAAAAGAGGCCCGCGAGAGGCCTGTTCTGCTAAAAAACGGAGAAAGTGGCGCTGCCGATTGACAAGTCAAAAGAAAAAAGATATGATATTGAACAAATATACACAGACAAAGTGGCAATGATCGGGTAAGTACGGACGTGGCGCAAGCGCAGAGAGGGAGCGGCTGGTGTAAGCTCCTGTGGACGCGTTCCGGAACGTCGCCGGGGAGCAGGTTCGCTGAACGGAGAGGTCTCGGTAGGCGAAAACGGCCACCCACCGTTACAGGGGGTTGAGTGCGCGGCATAGCACCCTATGGCGTGAAATTAGGTGGTACCACGGAGTCTGACTTCGTCCTATCGGGGACGAAGTCTTTTTGTTTTCAAGGGGGGAAACACGCATGTTAAATGGAGCGCAGGTTCTCATGGAGAGCCTGGTACGAGAGGGCGTGGAGCATATCTTCGGATATGCGGGCGCCACAATTTGCCCCGCGGTGGACGCGCTGGCGGCCACGGACATTCACTATACCCTGGTTCGTACCGAGCAGAACGCCGGCCATATGGCCTCCGGCTATGCCCGGATGACCGGCAAGCCCGGGGTGTGTATGGTGACCTCCGGCCCGGGCGCGACCAATCTGATCACCGGCATCGCCACCGCCTATATGGATTCCATCCCGCTTGTGGCCATCACCGGCCAGGTGCAGAGCTATCTGCTGGGCCGTGATATCTTTCAGGAGGTGGACATCACCGGCGCGGTGGCGCCCTTCATCAAGCACAGCTATCTGGTCAAGGACGCGGCCGACATCCCGCGGGTGGTCAAGGAGGCGTTTCACATCGCCTCCACCGGCCGCCAGGGCCCGGTGCTCATCGACCTGCCCGTGGACATCCAGCAGCAGATGGTGGAGCCCCGCTATCCGGACACTGTGGACATCCGGGGCTACAAGCCCAGCGTAAAGGGCAACGACCTGCAGATTAAGCGGGTGGCCGAGAGCATCTGCGCCGCCAAGCGGCCCCTCATCTGCGCCGGCGGCGGTCTGTTCAGCGCCGGCGCCCAGGAGGAGCTGCGTCAGTTGAGCTGCGGCGCGGGCATTCCCGTGGTGACCACCATGATGGGCCTGGGGCTGCTGCCCACCGACCACCCCATGAACATGGGGATGGTGGGCGCCTTTGGCACCAAATCCGCCAACGCCGCCCTCGGGATGGCCGACCTGCTGATCATCGCCGGAGCCCGGGCGGCCGACCGGGCGGTCACCTCTCCCAAGGAGCTCTCCCGCCGCGCCAAAACCATCCACATGGACGTAGACCCCGCCGAGATCGGGAAGAATATGTCCACCACCGTACCTCTGGTGGGAGACATCAAGGTGGTGCTGAGCCAGCTGCTGACCCACAGCCCCGTGGCGGACACCGCCGACTGGCTGGAGGACCTGCGGGCCCGCCGCAAAAAGGAGCGGCACAGAGAGCCGGAGCCCAGGGCGGACGGCCTGAGCCCGGCCCGGATGATGCGGTCGCTGGGCGGCAAGCTGGCGGACGACGCCTGTATCTGCGTGGACGTGGGACAGAACCAGATTTGGGCGGCCAAGCACCTGCCCTTAAAGCACGGCCGCTTCCTCACCAGCGGCGGCCTGGGCACCATGGGGTACTCTCTGCCCGCCGCCCTGGGGGTGAAGACCGCCCTGCCGGACCGGCAGACCGTGGTGGTGTGCGGCGACGGCAGCTTCCAAATGTTTATGAACGAGCTGGCCACCATGAACGCCATAGACGCCGATGTCAAAATTGTCATGGTGCGCAACGGGATGCTGGGCCTGGTCCATGAAATCCAGTGCAGGTCATACAGCGGCCCCTACGGCGTGGAGCTGGCGTGCGCCCCCGACTTCGCCCGGATTGCCGCTGCCTACGGCATTGGATACGGCGTGGTTTCCAATGATGAGGCCCTGGACGGCGCGCTGGCCGAGATGCTGGCAGCCCCGGGCCCCTATCTGCTGGTGTGCGAGGTAGACCCCCACGCCACCACCACGGATTAAAGGAGGGACGACGATGAAACAGACCATTTCGGTGCTTGTGGAAAACCGGGCCGGCGTCCTCAACCGAATCACCGGCCTCTTTTCCCGCCGGGCCTTTAACATTGAGAGTCTGGCTGTGGGTGTCACCGACGACAAGAGCGTCTCCCGCATCACCATCATTGTGGACAACGGCAACAACGAGGTGGAGCAGGTGGAAAAGCAGCTCAACAAGCTGGTGGAGGTCATCAAGGTGCGCACCCTGGAGGAGAACAACCTCATCGGCCGGGAGCTGATGCTCATTAAGGTCTCCGCCAACACAAAGACCCGGCAGGACATCTCCAACCTCTGCCAGATCATGGGCGCCCGCATCAGCGACATCTCAGCGGCCAGCATGACCCTGGAGATCTCCGACACCCCGGAGCGGGTGGACCTGTTTGAGAGCCTTTTGCGGTCCTTCTCCATCCTGGAGGTGGCCCGCACGGGCGTCATCGCGGTACAGCGCGGCAGCGGAAAGATTTGAGGTGATATCAATGAAAATCAGAGCGGCCCAGGCCATTATGGAGTGCCTGTTGGAGCAGGGGGTAGACACCATCTTCGGCTACCCCGGCGGTACGATTTTGAACCTCTACGACGAGCTATACCGGTATCAGAATAAAATCAGACACATCCTTACCGCCCACGAGCAGGGCGCCTCCCACGCGGCGGACGGGTACGCCAGGGCCACCGGAAAGGTGGGCGTCTGCTTCGCCACCTCCGGCCCCGGCGCCACCAACCTGACCACCGGCATTGCCACCGCCTATATGGACTCCTCCCCCGTGGTATTCCTCACCTGCAACGTCGCGGAGAGCACGCTGGGGAAGGACGCCTTTCAGGAGGTGGACATCACCGGCATCGCCATGCCGATTACCAAGGCCACCTATCTGGTGCGCGATCCCCAGGAGATTCCGGGCGTCATCCGGGAGGCCTTCGCCGTAGCGGCCATGGGACGCCCCGGACCGGTGCTCATTGATATCCTCAAAAATGTCACCGCCCTGGACGTGATGGTGGACTACGAGCCCCTGAGCAAAGAGGAGCACGCCTCCACCGGGCGGCTGGCCCGGCTCAAGCGGCGCAGCGGCTGGGACAGCACGCCCCCCGAGCCCAATCAGGACGACGTGGAGAAGCTGGCCGCCATGATTGCGGCGGCGGAGCGGCCGCTGCTGCTCTGCGGCGGCGGTGTGGTGAGGGGCCGGGCCCACCAGGAATTCCGGACCCTGGCCGAGACGATAGACGCGCCGGTGGCCATCACCATCATGGGCGGCGGCGGATTCCCCGGGGGGCACCCCCTCGCCACCGGCATGATTGGAATGCACGGCTCCCGGGCCTCCAACATCGCCTGCGACGCCTGCGACCTGCTCATCGCCGTGGGGTGCCGGTTCTCCGACCGGGTGGCCACCGACCCCGGGGACTTTGCCAAGGGGGCCAAAATTGTCCACATTGACATCGACCGGGCGGAGGTGGATAAAAATGTGCGCACCGCCCACCATATCATTGGCGACGCCAAGCAGGTGCTCCGGCTTCTGAACGAGCGGGTCACGCCCGGCGACCGGAGCGAGTGGAAGGACTTCGTGTTCTCCCACCAGACGCCCCAGGATCAGGGGGAGTCCGGCTTTACGCCCTGTCAGCTCATTCAGGTCATCCGCCGCATGGCGCCCCAGGACGCCATTGTGGTCACCGACGTGGGCCAGCACCAGATGTGGTCCGTCCAGTGCTTCCACTTTGACTACCCCGGCCAGCTGATTACCTCAGGCGGCTTTGGCACCATGGGCTTTGGCCTGGGTGCCGCCATCGGGGCCAAGCTGGGCCGGCCGGAGAAGACAGTGCTGCACATGACGGGGGACGGCTGCTTCCGCATGAACGGCCAGGAGATGGCCACCATCGCCCACTATGATATCCCGATTATCACAGTGATTTTCAACAACCGCACCCTGGGCATGGTCCACCAGTGGCAGACCTATCTCTACGGGTGCCGCTACTCCCAGACCGACCTGGACTTTGCCCCCGATTTCATCAAGCTGGCCGAGGCATACGGCATCCAGGGCCGGCGGGTGACCAACCAGGCGGAGATGGAGTCGGCCATGCGAGAGGCCCTGGACTGCGGGCACGCCTTTGTCATTGAGTGCATGATTGAGACCGAGGCCGCGGTGCGGCCCATGGTGTCGGCGGGCAAGCCGCTGACCCAATTTCTGTTGGAGTAGAAGGGAGGCCGCGCTGTGAAACGAGAAAACATCCTGTCCATCCTGGTGGAAAACACCCCCGGCGTGCTGAGTCAGGTGTCCCGCCTTTTCTCCCGCAAGGGGTACAACATCGACTCTATCGCCTCCGGCACCACCCAGGACCCGGACGTCACCCGCATCACCATTGTCATGGACGGAGACCAGGAGACCATCACGCAGATTACCGCGCAGCTGCGCAAGCTGCTGCCGGTGATTTCGGTGAAGGTGCTCTCCAACGACCTCTCTATACAGCGGGAGCTCGTGCTGGTTAAGACAGAGGCCGAGACCCGGGAAAAGCGGGACGAAATCATTCAGATGGTCAACGTCTTCCGGGCCTCCATCGTGGACATCAGCCGCGAGACCCTCACCGTGGCCATTCTGGGCAACGAGGGCAAGTCCAGCGCGCTTTTGGACCTGTTAAAGGACTTTGGCATCCTGGAGGTAGTCCGCACGGGCATCGTCGCCATCGAGAGAGGGCGCAATACCATATACGACGACAACAAGGAAAAAGGAGAGTTTAATTATGGCAAAAATGTACTATGAGAAGGATTGCGAGCTAAGTTATCTGAAGGGGAAGAAAATTGCCATCATCGGCTACGGAAGCCAGGGGCACGCCCACGCCATGAACCTGCGGGAGTCCGGCTGTGACGTCGTCATCGGCCTGTACAAGGGCGGCAAGAGCTGGCCTGTGGCCGAGAAGGACGGCTTCAACGTCATGACCACCGCCGAGGCCACCAAGATTGCCGACATTATCATGATCCTCATCAACGACGAGAAGCAGGCCGACATGTACCGCCAGGACATCGCCCCCTACCTCACCGAGGGCAAGGCCCTGGCCTTCGCCCATGGCTTCAACATCCACTTTGGCCAGATTGTCCCGCCGAGCGACGTGGACGTCTTCATGATCGCCCCCAAGGGCCCCGGCCACACCGTCCGCAGCCAGTATGTGGCGGGCAAGGGCGTGCCCTGCCTCATCGCCGTCCATCAGGACGCCACCGGCAGCGCCGAGCGGCTTGGCCTGGCCTATGCCGCCGGCATCGGCGGCGCCCGCGCCGGCGTACTGCGCACCACCTTCCGGGAGGAGACCGAGACCGACCTCTTCGGCGAGCAGGCCGTCCTGTGCGGCGGCGTGGTGGAGCTCATGCGCACCGGCTTTGAGGTCCTGGTGGAGGCCGGCTACGAGCCGGAGTCCGCCTACTTTGAGTGCATCCACGAGATGAAGCTCATCATCGACCTGGTCAACAAGGGCGGCATCGCCATGATGAACTACTCCATCTCCGACACCGCCGAGTACGGCGAGTATGTCGTGGGCCCCCGCATCATCACCGAGGACACCAAGCAGGAGATGAAGAAGGTGCTCCACGAGATCCAGACCGGCGTGTTCGCGGGCAACTGGATTGCCGAGAACAAAAACGGCCGTACCTTCTTTAACGCCACCCGCAGGATCAACGACGCCCACCAGGTGGAGGTCGTCGGCAAGGAGCTGCGCCGGAAGATGCTCTGGGGCGACGACGCCGATCTGGATACCGCCTCCAACTAAACCTCACCGCGTTCAAAAGACGGACTGTCCCGATTGGGACAGTCCGTCTTTCCGTTTCTGTACTATTCCTGGGCCAGACCCAGCACCTCGATGGAGTGGAGCATATGGATGGCCATGGCGTGCCGCGCCCCCTGGGGGTCCCGCCCGCGGAAGAAGTCCAGCAGCAGGGCGTGGTCCCTCCTGGTGTGCTCCGCCAGCTGCCCGGCGTTCTCCCCGGTGGCCACAGCGGTCTCCACCGCCTGGTGGATCATGGGGAGCAGCCGCACCATAAACTCATTGTGGGTGGCCCGGACAATGGCCGCGTGGAAGGCGAGGTCCGCCGCCGCGCGGTCCTCCCCGCTGTCGATGCAGCGCGCCACCTCCGCCCCCCGGGCCAGAATCTCCGCCAGTTCCTCCTCACTGGCCCGCTGACAGGCCAGCCGGGCGGCCTGGGGCTCGAAAATGGCCCGCAGCTCAAACAAATCCCGCAGCTGTCCGCGGACCCGGCCCAGGCGGGAGAACCCGAAGTCCTCAATCTCCTCCACCCGCCGGGACACAAAGGTGCCCTTTCCCCGGTGCACCTCCAGCACCCCCTGGGCGGCGAGGGTGCGGATGGCCTCCCGCAGGGTGGTGCGGCTGATGCCCAGGGTCCGGGAGAGCGCCACCTCATTGGGCAGCTTCTCACCCGGCGCCACCCGCTTTTCCACCACAACCATATTGTACAGCCGCTCCGCGCTCCGCTGGGACAGACTTTTTTTCTTCATAAGAGTTCCTCCGCTGCCCTTGACAGGGTCACCCATATCATATAGTATATTGTCAGACAATGGAAGGGTAATCATACAACCATGTGATATAAGGAGGA
>CAYPZF010000067.1:0-6587 GCA_964415275.1 uncultured Oscillospiraceae bacterium
CAACGTGGTTTTGGACAAGAAATTCGGTTCACCCCTGGTGACCAACGACGGTGTGACCATTGCCAAGGAAATCGAGCTGGAGGATCCCTTTGAGAACATGGGAGCGCAGCTGGTGAAGGAGGTCGCCACCAAGACCAACGACACGGCCGGCGACGGCACCACCACCGCCACTCTGCTGGCCCAGGCTATCATCCGTGAGGGGCTTAAGAACCTGGCTGCCGGCGCCAATCCCATGATTATGAAGAAGGGCATTGCCAAGGCAGCCGCAGCTGCGGTGGAGGCCATCAAGAGCAACTCCAAGAACGTCAATGGCTCGGACGACATTGCCCGCGTGGGCGCCGTTTCCTCCGGCGACGAGACCATCGGCAAGCTTATTGCCGAGGCCATGGAAAAGGTAGGCCATGACGGTGTGATCACCGTTGAGGAATCCAAGACCGCCGAGACCTACAGCGAGGTCGTGGAAGGCATGCAGTTCGACCGCGGCTATATCACCCCCTATATGGTCACCGACACCGAGAAGATGGAGGCCGTTCTGGACAACGCCAGCATCCTCATCACCGACAAAAAGCTCTCCTCCATCCAGGAGATCATCCCCCTGCTGGAGCAGATTATCCAGGCGGGCAGGAAGTTGCTTATCGTTGCCGAGGATGTGGAGGGCGAGGCCCTGTCCACTCTGATTGTCAACAAGCTGCGCGGCACGCTCAACGTGGTATGCGTCAAGGCCCCCGGGTTTGGCGACCGCCGCAAGGACATGCTTCAGGACATCGCCATTCTCACCGGCGGCACCGTCATCTCCTCTGAGACCGGCCACGACCTCAAGGAGACCACGCTGGAGATGCTGGGCACCGCCCGTCAGGTGAAGGTATCCAAGGAGAATACCATCATTGTGGATGGCGCCGGAGATTCCGAGGAGATTCAGCACCGCATCGGCCAGATCCGCAGCCTGATTGAGACCACCACCTCCGAGTACGACAAGGAGAAGCTCCAGGAGCGTCTGGCCAAGCTGTCCGGCGGCGTAGCTATCATCCGCGTCGGAGCCGCCACCGAGAGCGAGATGAAGGAGAAGAAGCTCCGCATTGAGGACGCTCTGAACGCCACCCGCGCCGCCGTGGAAGAGGGCATCGTGGCCGGCGGCGGCGCCGCCTACGTGAACGCCATTTCCGCGGTGGAAGAGCTGGAGCCCACTGTGGACGGCGATGAAAAGACCGGCGTGCGCATTGTCGCCAAGGCCCTGACTGAGCCCGTGAAGCAGATTGCCACCAATGCCGGCATTGACGGCTCCGTGGTGCTGGAGAAGGTGAAAACCGCCCAGACCTTGGGCTACGGCTTCGACGCCTATAACGAGGTATACTGCGATATGGTGTCCGCCGGGATTGTTGACCCCACCAAGGTGACCCGCTCCGCGCTGGAGAACGCCGCCTCTGTGGCCGCGCTGCTCCTCACCACCGAGTCCCTGGTTGCCGATAAACCCCAGCCCCCTGCCCCTGTGGCTCCGGCCCCCGACATGGGCGGCATGTATTAAGTCCTCCCGCCAATCACCGTAATGACTGGGCTGTGGACCGGAAAAGGGCCGGTCTGCTCTCTCTTGTGATTGCGGCCAATCGGGACGCAATGGCCCCCACCGCAAACGGTGGGGGCCGTCTTTTATGGCATATGTCTGTCCCGCGCGCCGCAATTTGGACTCCGGCCCAAGCGAGCGGGGCTTCGTCTGTCCGCGGAGCCTCCCCGCGGACCGTTTTTTGACCTTCTTTCACCGGGGAAGCGGGAGAAAAGACTTGCAAAGCCGAGGCGGACATGATATCATATAACCTACATTTGGGTGAACTGCGCCCACTTCTATGTGTGATTGCCCCGTGCCGGGCTTTGAAAGGAAAGATGAAATTATGACCGTGCCTCAGATTGTTCTCACCGTGATTCAGGTGATTTTCTGTGTGGCTCTGATTGCCATGGTGCTCCTTCAGTCCGGCAAAAGCGCCGGTCTTTCAGGCGCCATCGGCGGCGCTTCAGAGACCTTCCTCTCCAAGAACAAGGCCAAGAGCTGGGACACAAAGCTGGCCAAGTACACCAAGTGGGTGGCGATTAGCTTTATGGTTCTCACCTTTGTCCTCTGTCTGGTTCTGTGAACCTGGAAAGAAGAGGCGCCTTTCTTTCAAAAGGCGCCCTTTTTTATTGCTTGAAGCGAGAGAAGAAGGACAAGTGGGAGGCGATGGACGTTGACCAGAGAAGAGGCGTTTGAGTTTTTGGACCGTACCGCCCGGGGCATTGCCGAGATGTTCGGCTCCTCCTGCGAGACCATCGTCCATGATATGGGCGTACTCTCACACCCGATTTTGTCTATTTACAACGGACATGTGTCCGGGCGGACGGTAGGGTCTACCTTGGACATTTTAGGCACTGCCCGGGCGCTGGACCCGGACGCGGCGGTGACAGACCAGGTCAACCTCTACGCCACCACCCCGGCGGGGCAGCAGATCAAGAGCTCCACCTTTCACCTCATTGGCGAGGACTACAACCTGGCGCTCGGCATCAATTTCGACTACACCTCTCTTATATACGCCAACCGGATTCTGGTGGACCTGATGAGCGCCGAAGCCGACCTCCAGAGCGCCTTGTGGCAGAACGGGGAGGCCGGACTGGCCGCGCTGTACGAGGAGTGCCTGGACGCGGTGGGCAGACCGGCGGATTCCTTCAACAAGGCGGACCGGCTGAAGCTGGTTGCGCTGCTGGAACAGAAGAACGCCTTTTCCTACCGGAAATCCGTGCCCTACGTGGCCCGCCGGCTGAAGGTGTCCCGCTATACGGTGTATAAGTACCTGAGTGAGCTGGCCGGGCGTGGGAAAAAGGAGACAGACGAGGATGTATAAGGAGCGCATAGACGCCTATTTTTCCAACCGGGAAGACGAGTTGGTGGAGGCGGTCAGCCGGCTGGTTGCGATTCCAAGCACGGCGGGCCCGGCGGAGCCGGGCAAACCTTTTGGCGCGGGCCCGGCGGCCGCCCTGGCGGCGGCGGTGGAGCTGGCCCGCCGGTGGGGGCTGGAGGCCGCCGACATAGAGGGATATGTGGCGGCCGCCGACCTCAATGGGCGGGACACGGCCCTGCACATCCTGGGTCACCTGGATGTGGTGGATGGAGGCGAGGGCTGGATGGTGACAGACCCCTTTGTCCCACGTGTTGTGGACGGTATGCTCTATGGTCGCGGCGTCAGCGACGACAAGGGGCCGGTGGTGGCCGCGCTGATGGCCATGCGCGCGGTGAAAGAGCTGGGTATCCCGCTCAAACACAATGCGCGGCTGATTATGGGCGCCGATGAGGAGAGCGGCTCCTCCGACATCGCCTACTACTATCAAAGGCACCCCTACGCCCCCTATGTTTTTTCACCGGACGCGGATTTCCCTCTCATCCACGTTGAAAAAGGCCTCTACCGCCCCGCCTTCGAGAAGCGCTGGCCCCCCGGCGCGGCGCTGCCCCGGGTGTCCGCGCTGAGCGGAGGCGTACGAGTCAACGTGGTGCCGCACCAGGCCGAAGCGGTGGTGGAGGGGCTGTCGGCGGTGCTGGTGAGCGAGCTGGCGGCACAGGCCGCCCGGGAGACCGGCGCCAGGTTTCAGGTGAGGGCAGAGGGGCAGGCGGCCCGCATCCTCTGCACCGGGACCGGAGGCCACGCCGCGGAGCCCCAGAAGGCGAACAACGCCATCACCGCGCTTCTCACCCTGCTGGCGGCGCTCCCGCTGGCCTCCGGCGGGAGCACAGAGGCCGTGCGGGCGCTGCATCGGCTGTTTCCCCACGGAGACCTCGGGGGGCGGGCCCTGGGCGTCGCCCAATCCGATGAGATATCCGGCCCCCTTACCCTCGCCCTTACCCTGCTCACGCTGGACGAAACGGGAGCGCGGGGGCGGTTTGACAGCCGTACCCCCCTGTGCGCGAACAGGGAAAACTGCCGCCGGCAGGCGGAGACGGCCCTGGCGGCCCATGGCTTTGCCGTGACGGGGCATGAGGAGATGGACCCGCCCCACCACACCCCGGCCGACAGCACGCTGGTGGAGACACTGTTAGACTGCTATGAGGCCTATACCGGCCAAAAGGGGCAGTGCAAGGCCATTGGCGGCAGCACGTACGTGCACGGAATCCCCGGCGGGGTGGCCTTTGGCTGCACCATGCCGGGCTTTGTGTCCAACCTCCACGGGCCGGACGAGCGGATGCCGGTCCAGGATTTGATGCTCTCGGCCAAGATGTTTGCCGAGGCCATCATACGCCTGTGCAGCTGACGGCCATACATACATACGAGAAAAGGCGCGTCCGCACCGAGTGCGGACGCGCCTTCTTTTTTGGCTTCGGGTTACATCTCCAACAGGATGCCCACAATGGCGGAGGCGGCGATGAAAAGAACGGGGTGGAGGCGCTGCAGGATGGTGAACCTCATACAGAAAAAGACCACAGCAAAGAGAATGAGAGCCGGCCAGTTGACCAGGGAAGCGGCGCTGGCCCAGCCGGCCCATACTGCGCCGGTGAGCAGCGTGATTTTGGCAACGGAGAGGCCGGCGGCCGCGATGAGGCCGGTGGAGGCGGGGCGCAGGCCGTAAAACACGGCGTCCACCGCGCGGCTGTTCCGGAACTTTTGCAGGAACTTGGCAATGATCAAAATGATTATGATGGAGGGGGCCACAAGCCCGAGTGTGGCGATCACGCAGCCCACGGGACCGGCCAGAATGAACCCCACATAGGAGGCCATATTGACCCCGATGGGGCCGGGGGTGGACTCAGAGACGGCAATCATGTCCGCCAGCTGGGCGGCGGAGAACCAGCCCGTGGTGTCGCCCATGCTCTTGAGGAAGGGGATGGTGGCCAGGCCGCCGCCCACGGAAAAGAGGCCTACCTTAAAAAACCGAAGGAAGAGCTCCAGAAGGATCACTGCTCCCACCCCCTCATGCGGCGCACGGCGTAGCCGCAGACGCCGGAAATTAAGATGAGGAGGACGGGGGAGAGCCCGAAGAGGGCGGAGAGGAGCAGAACCGCCAGAAAGAGAACGGCGGTGGGAACGTCCGTGACCGTGGATTTTCTCAGCCTCAGCACGCTGACTAGAATCAGCGCGCAGACGCAGGCCCGCACACCGGCAAAGGCGTGCTGCACAGCGGCGATTTGAGAGAAGTTTTGCAGCAGGGCGGCGATGAGGGCGATGATGACGGTGGAGGGGAAGACCACGCCCAGGGCGGCGATGATGCCGCCCAGATACCCCGCCGTCTTAAACCCGGCGAAGGTGGCGGTGTTGACGGCGATGATGCCGGGGGTGCACTGGCCGATGGCAAAATAGTCCGTGAGCTCCGCGTCGGAGGCCCAGCCCTTCGCCTCCACCACCTCGCGCTGGAGGATGGGGAGCATGGCGTAACCGCCGCCGAAGGTGCATGCCCCCACCTTGGCGAAGGTGAGAAACAGATCGAGATAGATATTCATATAACAATCACCAGAGGACCTTTCATGGGATGTCAGTGCAGGGAGGCCAGCTCATCCAGCCACAGGGCGGCCGCCGCGTCGCTGGGCATACGCCAGTCACCGCGGGGGGAGAGGGCCACAGAACCCACCTTGGGGCCGTCCGGCAGGCAGGAGCGCTTGAACTGCTGCGCGAAGAAACGGCGGTAGAAGGTGTTGAGCCAGGCCAGAATGGTGGCCCGGTTGTACCGGGGCCCGAAGGCGCGCTCGGCCAGGCGGAGTACCTTTCCGGGCGGGAAGGCCCAGCGGATGCTGTAATAGAGGAAAAAGTCGTGGAGCTCGTAGGGGCCCACCAGGTCTTCGGTACGCTGGCTGATGGTGCCGTTGACAGCGGGCAGCAGCTCGGGGGACACCGGGGTGTCCAAGATATCGGCCAGAACGTGGGACAGGGCGGGGTCCTCAGCCCCCTTGTCGTCACAGACATAGCCCACCAGATGGCGCACCAGAGTTTTGGGAATGGAGGCGTTGACGCCGTACATGCTCATATGGTCCCCGTTGTAAGTGGACCAGCCCAGGGCCAGCTCGGAGAGGTCGCCGGTGCCCACTACCAGGCCGCCGGTCTGGTTGGCGATGTCCATGAGCACCTGGGTGCGCTCCCGCGCCTGGCCGTTTTCAAAGGTCACGTCGTGGTTACCCATGGATTGACCGATGTCCTTAAAGTGGGACCGCACCGAGGCGGAGATGTCGATGTGTCTCAGCGTGGCGCCCAGCCGCCCGGCCAGCTCCACCGCGTTGTCCCGGGTGCGGTCGGTGGTGCCGAAGCAGGGCATGGTGACTGCGATGATGTCACTGGCGGGCCGGTCCAGCAGCTTCATGGCAATGCCGGTGATGAGCACCGCTAGTGTGGAGTCCAGGCCGCCGGACAGCCCCACCACAGCGGTGGCGGCCTCGGTGTGCTCCAGCCGCTTCTTCAGTCCCAGGGCGGCGATGCGGAGGATCTCCCCGCAGCGGTCCGCCCGGTCCTCTAGGTCCTCAGGGACAAAGGGGGTGGGGGAGAAGTGGCGGGTCAGGGTGGTGGTGGAGGGTTCCAGGGAGAAGATCAGGCCGGCGCAGCCGTCACCGGCGGCGGGGTCTGTTGGAAAGGTGTTCATACGGCGGCGCTCAT
>CAYPZF010000068.1:0-6115 GCA_964415275.1 uncultured Oscillospiraceae bacterium
ATTTTTCTCCTCACGGTCATCCAATTCGCCACCACCGCCGCGCTCTCCTGGGTGTGCGCGCTGGCCACCCGTGGGGTTCCGGCCCGGATGCTGCCCATGAACGCCGTGGGAGGCCTGCTCTACCTGTCGGTGGCCGCCACCGCGCTGGCGCTCCTCTGCCAGAATGTGGGGCAGAAGTACACGTCCGCAACCTCGGCCTCCGTGCTGCTCAGCCTGGAGGCGCCCTTTGGCGTCCTCTTTTCTATCCTCTTCTACAGGGAGCGGCCCAGTGTCTCTATGCTGCTGGGATTCGCGCTGATTTTCGCGGCTGTGCTGTGCTCTGAGACAAAATTTCAGTTTCCTGCAAAAAAGGGGGTTGACAAACTGGACTCCCAGCACATATAATACAGCGTAATAACACATAAAGAGAAACCGATGACAGAGAGAAGTAGCTGACGGCAGCCGAAGTAAAGAGAGTCCCGGGCGGTGGAAGCGGGGCGTGAGGCGGTCAGTGAATGGACTTTGGAGGGCGGCTTGAACGGCCTTTGGCCCAGTAGATGCCGACGGGGACCCACCCGTTATCCACCGGGCACGCATGATGGTGCGTGAAGCGAGCGGACGTTGCAAAACGTCAATTTGGGTGGTATCGCAGAAGTGAACGCTTTTGTCCCAGGATGGGGACAAAAGCGTTTTTTGCTTGCTCCCTGGCAAGGAGCAGGCCCATCTGCCGCCTAAATTTTTGACTTGGAGGAACCGAACATGAAAAAGAAAACCGTAAAAAAACTCCTTGCACTGACCGCCCTGGTGTTTTCGCTGACCGCCTGTTCCAACGGCGGGGGAACATCCGACCCGACGCCCACCCCAGATGAGAGCGGGCCTGTCCAGTCCGCCCAGCTGGAGAGCAAGACAATCGCCGTACTTCAGTACGCCACCCACGCCTCGCTGGACAACTGCTACACCGGCTTTGTCCAGGGCCTGGCCGAGGGCGGCTACACAGAGGGTGAAAACCTCACCATCGAGTTCCAGAACGCCAACGCCATCGCCTCCGACTGCGACCTGATGGCCAAGAATATGATTGCCACCGGCTATGATCTGGTGGCCGGAATCGCTACCCCCGCCGCGATGGCCCTCTACGGCGCGGCCCGTGACACCGACATCCCCGTCATTTTCTCCGCCGTGTCCGACCCCGTGAGCGCCGGCATTGTGCAGAGCCTGGAGGCCCCCGGCTACAACTGCACCGGCACCAGCGACGAGCTGGACCTGGACGCACAAGTGGCTATGATCCGGGGCTTCCTGCCCGACGCCGCGAAGATCGGCATCATTTACACCACCAGCGAGCCCAACTCCATCACCCAGCTGGAGCGGATCAAGGAGATTGCCCCCAACTACGGCTTTGAAATTTTAAGCGTGGGCATCACCAACCCCTCCGAGGTGGCCACCGCCGCGGCCAGCCTGGTCTCCTCCGGTGTGGACTGCTTCAACAACTTTACCGATAACCTGGTGGTGGAGAACCTGAGCCAGATGCTCAACGCCGCCGATGAGGCCGGGATTCCCATTTTCGGCTCTGAGGAGGAGCAGGTGCGAAACGGCTGCCTGGCCTGCCAGGGCATCGACTATATCGCCCTGGGTCAGGAGACCGGCCGGATGGCCGCCAAGGTGCTCTCCGGAGAGGCCGAGGCCGGCGCGCTGCCCGTCTATGTCACCTCTGAGTACGCCCCCTTCTACAACTCCGCCGTCGCGCAGGCCATGGGGCTCTCCCTGCCCGAGGACTACAGCAACGCCGTCGATGTGGCCCAGTGATCTGAACGAGAACAAAGAGGCTTGCCCCGCCGCGCAAAACGCGGCGGGGTAAGTGTGTGAAATGAGGTGTCCCAATGTTGGGCTTGGCTGTCAATATTCTGGAGGAAGGCCTGATTTACGGCATTATGACCATGGGGGTCTACATTACCTATCGGATTCTGGACTTTCCGGACCTCTCGGTAGACGGTACCTTCCCCCTGGGCTGCTGCGTCACCGGCGCGCTGATCCTAGCGGGTGTGCCGCCCTGGCTGACCTGCGTGATCGTGTTTTTTGTGGGGATGGCGGCGGGCTGCGTGACCGGCCTGCTCCATGTCAAGCTGGGCATTACCGACCTGCTGTCCGGCATCATCGTGATGACCGGCCTGCTGTCGATCAATCTGGTGGTGACCGGGAACAAGTCGATTCTGGCCTTTTACAACGAGACCACCATCTTCTCCGGACCGCTGGCAAAGAGCCTCCCCGCAGGGCTCTACCGGTACCGGGTGCTTATCATCGTGTTCTTGACGGCGCTGGCGGTGAAGCTGCTCATTGACTTCTTTTTCAAGACTAAGACGGGGCTGTTGCTGCGGGCCACCGGGGACAACAACCAGTTTGTCACCACCGCCCTGGCCAGGGACCCGGGGAAAATGAAGATCCTGGGGCTGGCCCTGGGCAACGGCTGTACCGCGCTGGCCGGCGGCGTGCTGGCCCAGCAGGCGGGGTCCGCCTCCACCGCCACGGGTGCCGGCATGGTGGTGCAGGCCCTGGCGTCGGTCATCATCGGAACCAATGTGTTCCGGCGGGTGCGCTTTATGCAGCCCACCACCATGGTGCTGCTGGGGTCCATCGCCTACAAGGCGTGTCTCACCATCGCCATCCGGCTCAACCTGCCCACCCAGTACCTGAAGCTGCTGATGGCGGTCTTGTTTGTGGTGGTGCTGGTAACGAACCGCTATTCGTCCAGGGAAGGGAGGCCTCGCTTTGCAAAGGACAACTGAGCCCTTCCTCGTGATGGACCGGCTTGAGAAGAAATTTAACCGGGACACCATCAACGAGGTGACGGTGTTTCATCAATTCAATCTGGAAATCCGGGAGGGGGAGTTTATCTCCATCGTGGGCTCCAACGGGTCGGGCAAGACAATACTGCTGAATCTCCTGTGCGGCAGTCTGCCCCTGGACGGGGGCTCCATCCGCCTGAAGGGGCAGCCGCTGGAAAGGTTGCCTGAGTACCGGCGGGCGGCCGCCATTGGCCGGGTGTTTCAGGACCCCTTGAAGGGGACCTGTCCCAGCCTTACCATTTTGGAAAACATGTCTCTGGCGGAGAACAAGAACAGGCCCTTCAATCTGTCGCGCGGCATTAACAGACGCCGAATCGACTACTACAAAACCCAGCTGGAGCTGCTGCATCTGGGGCTGGAGGATAAGCTCCACATGCCCGTGGGCGTGCTCTCCGGCGGTCAGCGCCAGGCCTTGGCGCTGCTCATCTCCACCCTGACACCCATTGAGCTGCTGGTGCTGGATGAGCACACCGCGGCGCTGGACCCCAAGTCCTCCGAGACCGTCATGGAGCTCACCGACCGGGTGGTGCGGGAGAAAAAGCTCACCGCCGTCATGGTGACCCACAACCTCCGGTTCGCGGTCCAGTATGGCAGCCGGCTGATTATGATGGACAGGGGGAGCAGCGTCATTGACTCGGGCGCCGACGGAAAGGCAAATTACGCCATTGAGGACCTGCTGAAGGTCTTCAATGAGATTTCCATCGAGTGCGGAAACTAAGACAGTACAAAAAGCATGGCCGCCCCCGCCGGGGGCGGCCATGCTTTTTGTAAGAGGCAAGCGGGCGCGGGGGCCGCGCCCGGCTGAGAAACTGCGGGTTTTAAGGAAATATTGAGGGAGAGGCGTGGATTTCCGACTTAGTTTTTCCAATATTTGGTTTATACTGTCGCTACTGAACGAGGGAGGGACAAGCCCTTTCAGAGCATAGGAGGCGGCAGGGAATGACCACAAAGGAAAAGCTCACGACGGGCGCGGCCCGCGCGCGGGAGGAGTTGGAGCAAAAGGGAAGACTGATGCTGCGGGCGCCGCTGCTGCTGGGCGGTGCGGAATGCGCCATCCGCTTTCTGCTGGGGGCGGTGCTCTCCGGCGCCCAGATTTTTGGGTCCTACGCGCCGTTTGCCGTGGCTCTGGTAGGCGCCTCCGGGTCCGGGCTAGGGGGCTTTTCCGCCCTGCTGGGTGCGGTGCTGGGCTATCTGGTTTTTTGGGGGCCGCTGGAGGGACTGCGCTACATAGCCGCCGCCATTTTGGCGTTTT
Source organism: uncultured Oscillospiraceae bacterium (assembly GCA_964415275.1). Lineage (GTDB taxonomy): Bacteria > Bacillota > Clostridia > Oscillospirales > Oscillospiraceae > JAEWRY01. The sequence continues at coordinate 4,069 of CAYPZF010000068.1, forward strand.
CGGTGTCGTTTGCCCTCTTTGACATACGGCTTTACCGCAAGGGCTGGTTTATGCCGGTGGTGACAGCTCTGCTCACCGGCGCCACGGGCTTCGTCTATCTCTCGGAGAGCGGCTGGCGCACCGCCGACGTCATCTTTTTCCTTACCGAGGTGTTTTTCACCGGCATCACGGTCTATTTTTACCGCCTGTCGTTTGCCCGCTGGCGGGAGGAGCCGGAGGGGTCCGACCTGCGCCGGCTGGTGAGCCTTCTGATTCTGGGGGGTACGGTGCTGCTGGCCCTGGCGCAGGTCGCGCTGCCCGGCGGGCTTTCCTTGGGCCGTGCGGCCGCCGCCCTGGGCGTGATGCTTCTGGCCTACCGCAATGGATTCGGGCTGGGGTCCGCCGTGGGGATTTCCGCCGGGCTGGCCATGGACCTGGCCGCCGGAGGGGGACCGTATTACAGTATGGTTTATGCCGTAGCCGGGCTGGTGACGGGCATTTTCCAGGCGCAGGGCAAGCTGCTTGCCGCGATTGCCTATGTACTCACCAACGCGGTGGCGGTGCTGTGGACCTGGGAGAGCGGTGTCCGTATTTCCCTGCTCTATGAGGTGTTTCTGGCGTCGGTCTGCTTCCTTTTGCTGCCTGAGGCGGTGTTCCGCTGGGCGGGCACCCTGTTCCTCCGGGAGGAGCGCACGGAGACAGTGAGCCGGGCCAGCGCCTACGTGAGGGCCAGGTTGGAAGGGGCGTCCAAGGCGTTTAAGGAGCTGCATGAGAACATGCGGGGGGCGTTTTACCACCTGCCCGCCAACGACGGAGACGTCGCCGTTGTGTTTGACAGGGCGGCGGAGCGGGTGTGCCGGGGCTGCGCCCTGCGGGATTCCTGCTGGCAGCGCAATTATGTCACGACCTTCAACGCCCTCAACGACGCGGCCCCCGCCATGCTGGAGCGGGGCCGCGGAGTGGGGAGCGACTTCCCCAGCCATTTTACAAGCCGGTGCCTGCATTTTCCCGCCTTTCTTGCCGCCGCCAACGAGGAACTGACGGCGCTGCTCTGCCGCAGCCAATACCAGCGCCGTCTGCGGGAGAGCCGCCTGGCGGTGTGCCGGCAGTATGCCGAGGTGGGGCGCATTTTGGGAGAGGCGGCGATAGAGCTGTCCGCCGAGTTGGTGCCCGATGCCGGGCGGGAGCGCAAGGTGAAGCGGCATTTGACCGCCCTGGGCCTGGAGGGGACGGTGGCCGCCTACTACGACGAGCACGGGCACCTGCGGATAGAGACGCCCAATCTGGCCGTCCTGCGGAGCGAGGGGGAGCGAAAGAAGCTCTCGGCGCTGGTGGGTATGCCGCTGCGCCCGGCAGAGAAGCTGGAGGACAGGCTGGTGTTTACCCAGGCCGAGCCCCTGATGGCGGTGGTGGGACTGGCCGCCCGCTGCAAGGAGGGGGAGACGGTGAGCGGGGACGCCGGGCTGTGCTTCCGGCGCAATGACGGTGGCATTTACCTTCTGCTGTGTGACGGCATGGGCAGTGGCCCGGCGGCGGGGGAGGAGAGCCGGCGGGCCGTGAAGGTGCTGGAGGACTTCCTACAGGCCGGTGTAGAGCCCGTCGCCGCCCTGCGCACCCTCAACGCCGCTCTCGCCCTGCGGGGAGAGGAGGAGGGCGGGTTTACCACCATTGACCTGCTGGAGGTGGATTTGTTCACCGGAGAGGGCGCGGTCTACAAGTTCGGGGCGGCCCCCACCTATGTGAGAAAGGGGCCGATGGTGAGCCGGGTGAGCGGCAGCGCCTTTCCCGCCGGGCTCACCACCGGCGACAGCGTGACGCCGGACATGGCCCGGCTCTCGCTGGCGGCGGGGGACTGGGTGGTGCTGGTGAGCGACGGAATCACCTCCGGGGAAGAGGACGGCTGGGTCAGAGAGCTCATCGCGTCCTTTGACGGGGACAGCCCCAAGGAGCTGGCCCGTGTGCTCGTCCAGGGTAGCGAGGGCAAGCAGTGCGCCAACGACGACTGCACCGCTATGGCGGTGCGTCTGGTCCAGCGGCGGGAGGAGACGGGGGACGGACTGTCCTCCCC
>CAYPZF010000069.1:0-5967 GCA_964415275.1 uncultured Oscillospiraceae bacterium
TCCGCCGCCGCCGGGACTTTCTGGTGGCTGAGCTGAACGACATCCCCGGCGTTTCCTGACCTATGCCGGGCGGCGCATTTTACGCCTTCCCCGACATTTCAGCCCTGGGGCTGGACGGTCAGACCTTCTGCGACCGGCTGCTGGAGGAGGAGGGGGTGGCCGCCGCCTGGGGCACCGCCTTCGGCGCCTATGGGCAGGGGCATATACGCCTCTCCTACGCCACCTCCATGGAGAACCTCCAGCAAGCGGCGGAGCGCATCCGCCGCTTCGCGGCGCGCCTGTAACCGGAGCGCGGGTCCGCCACTCCGGCGGGGCCGTACAAAGCCCCTGCCCCCTCGAAATACGGACAGAGAAAGAAGTCCGCCGCACACGCCTTTCGGCGTGTGCGGCGGACTTCATGATGACAGCCGTGGTGTCAGGGCGCTTGGTCCCCGGGCGGCGTCTTTCCGCATGAGCGGTTGCGGCTTACTTGTAGAGCTCGACCAGCTTGGTCAGGTGCTCATAGCGCGCCTTCGCGGCCTCCTCGTTGGCGGCAAAGAGCTTCTCCGCACGCTCGGGGAAGGCCTGGGTCAGGGAGGCGTAGCGGGCCTCGTTCATCAGGAACTCCTGGTACCCGCCGGCGGGCGCCTTGCTGTCCAGGGTAAACGGATTCTTGCCCTCGGCCTTCAGCGCGGGGTTGAAGCGGAACAGGTTCCAGTAGCCGCACTCCACAGCCTTCTTCATCTCGGACTGGCAGTTGGCCATGCCGCCCTTGATGGAGTGCATTTCACAGGGGGAGTACCCGATCACCAGGGAAGGTCCGCGGTAGGCCTCCGCCTCGTTGATGGCCCTCAGGGTCTGGGCGGGGTTGGCGCCCATGGCCACCTGGGCCACGTAGACATAGCCGTACTGCATGGCGATTTCCGCCAGGCTCTTTTTGGCTATATTCTTTCCGGCGGCGGCAAACTGCGCCACCTGACCGATGTTGGAGGCCTTGGAGGCCTGACCGCCGGTGTTGGAGTACACCTCGGTGTCGAAGACCATGACATTCACGTCCTGGCCGGACGCGAGGACGTGGTCCAGGCCGCCGTAACCGATGTCGTAGGCCCAGCCATCGCCGCCGAAAATCCAGACGGACTTCTTGGCCAGATAGTCCTTGTAGGGCAGAATCTCCTGGCAGTGCGGGCAATCGGGGTCGGCCTCAAGCTGCTCAATCAGCGCCTTGGTGGCGGGGCCGTTGGCAACGCCGTCGTCCATGGTGTCCAGCCATCTCTGGCTGGCCTCCTTCTTCGCGGGCTTGGAGCTGTTTTCAGCCAGCCAGCGGATGGACTGGGCCAAGCGATCCCGGATGGCCTTCTGGCCGTAGAAGATGCCCAGGCCGTGCTCGGCGTTGTCCTCAAAGAGGGAGTTGGCCCAGGCGGGACCCTTGCCCTCCTTGTTGACCGTGTAGGGAGACGTCGCGGCCGGGCCGCCCCAGATGGAGGAACAGCCGGTGGCGTTAGAGATATACATGCGGTCGCCGCAGACCTGGGTAATCAGGCGGGCATAGGCTGTCTCCGCGCAGCCTGCGCAGGCGCCGGAGAATTCGAGGAGCGGGGTCTTGAACTGGCTGCCCTTGACAGAGGTGGTGTCCTCCACGTCGGACTTGGGCGCCACATGGGCCACCATGTAGTCAAAGACCTCCTGCTGCTCGGCCTGGCTCTCCTGGGGCACCATGGTCAGGCTGTTCGAGGGGCAGATGCCCACGCAGACGCTGCAGCCCATGCAGTCCAGGGGAGAAACGGCTATCGTATAGCTGTAGACGCCCTTGCCCTTGCCGGCCTTGATGGGCACGATCCTCGCGGCGGCGGGAGCGTTCTTGCTCTCCTCCTCGGTCAGGGCGTAGGGGCGGATGGTGGCGTGGGGGCAGACGTAGGCGCACTGGTTGCACTGGATGCACGTCTCAGCGTCCCAAACGGGCACGCTCACGGCCACGCCGCGTTTCTCATAGGCGGCCGCGCCTTGGGCAAAGGTGCCGTCCACATAGTCCACGAAGGCGGAGACGGGAAGGCTGTCGCCGTCCATCTGGGCCACAGGCAGCATCACGTCCTTCACCATGCTCACAGTGGCGGCATCCCCCTTCAGCTCCACGGAAGCCGGGGCGTCCTGCGCGTCCGCCCAGGAGGCGGGAATGTCGGCCTTAACAAAGGCGGTGGCGCCGGCCTCGATGGCCTTGTGGTTCATATCCACCACATCCTGTCCCTTTTTCAGGTAGGAGGCGGTGGCGGCGTCCTTCATATACTTGAGGGCCTCTTCCTGGGGGATGACCTTGGCCAGCGCAAAGAAGGCGGACTGGAGAATGGTGTTGGTGCGCTTTCCCATGCCAATCTTCTGAGCCAGGGCGATGGCGTCGATGGTATACACCTGGATGTTGTTCTGGGCAATATAGCGCTTGGCAACGGCGGGCATGTGCTTATCCAACTCCTCAGGGGTCCACTGGCAGTTGATGAGGAATACGCCGCCGGGCTTTACATCGCGGACCATCTTATATCCCTTGAGGATGTAAGAGGGGTTGTGGCAGGCCACAAAGTCGGCCTGGTTGATATAATAGGGGCTCCGGATGGGCTTGTCGCCAAACCGCAGATGAGAGACGGTGACGCCGCCGGTCTTCTTGGAGTCGTACTGGAAGTACGCCTGGACGTACTTGCCGGTGTGGTCACCGATAATCTTAATGGAGTTCTTGTTGGCGCCCACCGTACCGTCGCCGCCCAGACCCCAGAACTTGCACTCAATGGTGCCGGCCGCCGCGGTGTTGGGGGCGGGCTCTTCCTTCAGGGAGGTATAGGTCACATCGTCATCAATGCCAACGGTGAACTGGCGCTTGGGGGCTTCCTTCTGAAGCTCTTTGTAGACGGCAAAGACGGAGGCGGGGGGCGTGTCCTTGGAGCCCAGGCCATAGCGGCCGCCCACCACGTCGATGTCCAGGCCGGCGGCGGACAGCGCGGTGACCACGTCCAGATACAGGGGCTCGCCCAAGGCGCCGGGCTCCTTCGTGCGGTCCAGCACGGCAATCTTCTTGACAGTCTTGGGGATGGCCGCAATCAGGCGGTCGGCGGCAAAGGGCCGGTAGAGACGCACCTTTACCAGGCCTACCTTCTCGCCGCGGGCGTTGAGGTAATCAATGACCTCCTCGGTCACGTCACAGATGGAGCCCATGGCCACGATGATACGGTCGGCGTCAGGCGCGCCATAGTAGTTGAAGAGCTGATAGTCGGTGCCGATCTTGGCGTTCACTTTGCCCATGTACTCTTCCACTATGGCGGGCACCGCCTCGTAGAATTTGTTGCTGGCCTCACGGTGCTGGAAGAAGATGTCGCCGTTCTCATGGGAACCGCGCATGACAGGGCGCTCCGGGTTCAGCGCGCGGGCGCGGAACGCGGCCACGGCGTCCATGTCGCACATCTCCGCCAGGTCCTCATCGTCCCAGACTTCAATCTTCTGAATCTCGTGGGAGGTACGGAAGCCGTCAAAGAAGTTCAGGAAGGGCACGCGGCTCTTAATGGAGGCCAGATGCGCCACGGCGCTCAGGTCCATCACTTCCTGGGTGTTGGTCTCGGCCAGCATGGCAAAGCCGGTCTGACGGCAGGCCATCACGTCGGAGTGGTCGCCAAAGATGCTCAGGGCGTGGGTGGCCAAGGTGCGGGCAGAGACATGGAACACGCAGGGCAGAAGCTCGCCGGCGATCTTATACATGTTGGGGATCATCAGCAGCAGGCCCTGGGAGGCGGTGTAGGTCGTGGTGAGGGCACCGGCGGCCAGACTGCCGTGAACCGTGCCGGCGGCACCGCCCTCGGACTGCATCTCAACGACGTTTACGGTGCTTCCAAAAATGTTTTTTCGACCGGACGCGGACCACTGGTCCACGTAGTCCGCCATCGGGCTGGAGGGGGTAATCGGATAAATCCCCGCAACTTCCGTAAAGGCATACGATACGTGGGCGGCAGCGGTATTTCCGTCCATAGACTTCATTTTTCTTGCCATATGAATCGCTCCTTCTTATAAATGTGGAAAAAAGACAGGTTAAAACCCCAAGGTTCCACTTTTCGCATTCATTTTATCATTGTCCCCCTGGTTTGTAAATCGAATCTTTCTTCCAAGCCGAAATTTCGGCAATGAGACCAAAATTGGTCCCTCCAATTTGTGAGCTAAGTCTAAATTGGTCCCTCCAATTTTGCGTCTGGCCTTTCTTCGGCTCTTTTTGCTTGTGCCTGTCACGGCCTTATGCTACAATAACTCATGTCTATATTACATCATAAAGGCAGATGAGGCTTCCTATGACCATACAAGAATTAGAGCGAACCCTGGATGGCCGCAAGCCCGGCATTGCGGGTGTCACCTCCTCCTTTTCCGTCTTGGTCCCCCTGGTGGAGCGGGACGGCGCTCTTTTTCTCCTGTTTGAGCGCCGGGCCGACACCCTGGCCCATCAGCCGGGGGAGGTGTGCTTTCCCGGCGGATTTATGGAGCCGGGGGAGTCTCCGGAGGCATGCGCCCTGCGGGAGACGGAGGAGGAGCTGGCCATCCCCCCTTCCACCATCCGGATTCTGGGCCGGCTGGACTGCATCCACCACCCCGACGACTCTCTCATGTATCCCGTCTTGGGTCTGTTGGACGCCGCGGTGCTCCCCCACATCGTCCCCTCTCCGGAGGAGGTGGCCGAGGCCTTTTTGGTCCCCCTCTCCTTTTTTCGGGCGCATCCGCCCCGGGTCTATCACATTGAGACGCTGCCCCAGGTGGGGGAGGCCTTTCCCTATGAGGAGATAGACGCCGCCGGGGGCTACGCGTGGAGATCCCACAAAATGCAGGTGGTGGTCTATCCCAGATATGAGGGCCACGTTGTCTGGGGCCTCACGGGACGTATTGTGCACGGGCTTACCTCTTGGCTGTCCAGCCCCGTTTCCGCGCCGGAACCGGCGGACGCCGGGCAGGCGGGCCCCGGCACTCTCTTTCTCATCTCAACCCCCATCGGCAACCTGGGGGACCTCTCCGCCCGGGCGGCCGAGACCCTGGCGGAGGTGGATTTCATCGCCGCGGAGGACACCAGGGTCACATTAAAGCTGCTCAACCATCTGGGGCTGAGAAAGCCGCTGATGAGCTACCACCGCCACAACAAGGAGGCCGGCGGCGACGCGGTCCTGGGCCGCGTCTTAGCCGGAGAGAGCTGCGCCCTTGTCACCGACGCCGGCACGCCGGCCATCAGCGACCCCGGGGAGGAGCTGGTGGGCCTCTGCGCCGCCCAGGGTGTCCCGGTGGTCCCTGTCCCCGGCCCCTGCGCCCTGGTCACGGCGCTGTCCGTCTCCGGTCTGCCCACCGGCCGGTTTTCCTTTGAGGGCTTTCTGCCCATGAACCGAAAAAACCGCCGTGCTCACCTGGACGCGCTGCGCCAGGAGACCCGTACCATGGTGTTTTACGAGGCGCCGCACAAGCTGGCCGCCACGCTCGGCGACCTGCGGGACACCCTTGGCCCCGCGCGGAAACTCTCCCTCTGCCGGGAGCTCACCAAGCTCCACGAGGAGGTACGGCGCACCACCCTGGGCGAGGCGGCGGACTGGTACGCCTCCCACACGCCAAGGGGTGAGTTCGTCCTGGTGGTGGAGGGCGGGCGGCCGCCAGAGGAGGCGTCCGCCTCTCTGGAGGACGGCCTGCTGCGGGTGGAGGCCCTGTACGGCAGCGGGCTCTCCTTCCGTGACGCGGTGCGCACCGCCGCCGCGGACCTGTCCCTCTCCCGCAAAGAGCTTTACGCCGCCGCCACACGAAAGAAGGCGGAAAAAGAGCCCCTGTGTTAAAAGCTAAAAGAGCCCCCGCTTGTCCAAAACACAAGCGGGGACCTTCTTTATGCTCCCTCTTAATTCACCTGCATTTCACGAATGCAGTTGGGGCACACGCTCTTCCCTTTGAAGGTGATGATGTCCTTTGCGTTGTCGCAAAAGATACAGGCTGGCTGATACTTTT
>CAYPZF010000070.1:0-5904 GCA_964415275.1 uncultured Oscillospiraceae bacterium
CGCTTCAAAACCGGAGACCAGCCGATTGATCCATGTTTCGATCAATGCGTCGGTGGCGCCGGGCTCCACCTCATAGGGGCGCACCTGGTTGGCCACCTGCACGATGGTGTCGCCGTATATCATGGCGAAGACCAGCTTGCGGAGGATGGAGAGCCCCAGCTTGAAGCCGGGGTTTTTCTCCAGGCCGGAGAGGTTGACCGAGACGACCGGGACGAAGGCCAGGTCTGCCTTTTCCAGCGCCTTGCGGAGCAGATGGATGTAGTTGGAGGCCCGGCACCCGCCGCCGGTCTGGGTAATCAGCAGGCCCACCTTGTGGGGGTCGTACCCGCCGTGCTTGACCGCGTCGATGAGCTGTCCAATCACCAGCAGGGCGGGGTAGCAGGTGTCGTTATGTACATATTTCAGCCCCTCGTCCACAATGCCGCGGTGGTTGGTGGTGAGCAGGTCCACCTTGAAGCCCTCGCTTTGCAGAATATGCTGCATCATAGAGAAGTGGACCGGCAGCATCTGGGGCATCAGGAGGGTATACTCCTCCTTCATCTCCTGTGTAAAGAGAAGACGCCCGGTTTCGTCGTAAACAAGCTTGGCCATAGATGAAGTTCCTTTCTGGGTCGGTCGCGCCGCTCAAAGCGCCTCAGCTTGGCGTGCGGGAAGGGGGAACGATTTCGCCCCTGGCCTCCATGGCCGCCATCAGAGAGCGAATGCGGATCCTCACGGCGCCGAGGTTGTTGATGTCGTCGATTTTAAGCTGGGTGTAGAGCTTGCCGCCCTCCTCCAGGATGGCGCGCAGCTCGTCGCTGGTGATGGCGTCGATGCCGCAGCCGAAGGAGATCATCTGAATCATCTGCATGTCGGGCTGGGTACAGACGTAGCGTGCGGCGTTGTACATCCGGCTCTGGTAAGTCCACTGATCGAGCACCTTACGGGGCGCCTTGTCCATCAGATGGGCCAGGGCGTCCTCGGTGATGAGGACAAAGCCGAAGGAGGTGATGAGACCGTCAATCCCGTGGTTGATCTCCGGGTCGATGTGATAGGGCCGCCCGGCCAGCACCAGAATGGGGAGCCCCTCCTGCCGGGCGGCGTCGATGTAGGCCCGCCCCGTGGCCCGCAGGTCCTCTTTGTAGGCGTCGTAGGCCGCGTAGGCGGCCCGGGCCGCCTGGATGGTCTCCCTGCGGGGGATATCCAGCTCCGCCTCAAAATAGATGGCCGCCCGCTTTTCAAAATCCCGGGGGCGATGGAGCCCGAAGTAGGGAAGGAGGAAGCGGACCTGATTGAGCGCGGAGACGTTGGCGGCGAGCAGCTCCGGGTAGTAGGCCACCACGGGGCAGTTATAGTTGTTGTCCCCGATGCCCTCGTCAAAGTTGTAGGGCAGACAGGGGTAAAAGATGGTCTCCGCACCGGCCTCCACCAGGGATTCAATGTGCCCGTGCATCAGCTTGGCGGGATAGCACACGGTGTCGGAGGGGATGGTGTGCTGGCCCTTCAGGTAGAGCTGACGGGAAGATTCGGCGGAGAGGACCACCTCGAAGTTCAGTTTTGTAAAGAAGGCGAACCAGAAGGGGAGGTTTTCGTACATGTTCAGCCCGAAGGGGATGCCCACGCGGCCCCGGGCGCCCGTGCCGTCGCCCACACCCTCCAGGGCCCGGAGCTTTTGATACTTATAGCTGTACAGATTGGGCCGCTCCGTCCTTTTCTGCCCCGTGGGCCGGGAGCAGCGGTTGCCGCTGATGTACCGCCGTCCGCCGTCAAACTGGTTGACGGTGATGGAGCAGCGGTTGGTGCACAGGTTGCAGGTCACCGGCTTGGCGGCGTGGGAGAACTGCTCCAGGGCCGCCGCGTCCAGCAAGCTGGAGCGTGTGAGGCCCAGCCTCCGCACGGCCAGCGCGGCGCCAAAGGCGCCCATCAGCCCGGCGATGGTGGGGCGGGTGACCTCCCGGCCCAGCTCCGTCTCAAAGGAGCGCAGCACCGCGTCGTTGAGGAAGGTGCCCCCCTGGACCACGATGTTCTGCCCCAGGTCATCGGCGGACGCGGCCCGGATGACCTTGTAGATGGCGTTTTTCACAATGGAGATGGACAGGCCCGCGGAGATATCCTCCACGCTGGCGCCGTCTTTTTGGGCCTGCTTCACCGAGGAATTCATAAAGACGGTGCACCGGGACCCCAAGTCCACCGGATGGGTGGCGAAAAGCCCCAGCTTGGAGAAGTCGGCAATGTCATAGTCTAAGGCGAGGGCAAAGGTCTCGATGAAGGAGCCGCAGCCCGAGGAGCAGGCCTCGTTAAGCATAATGGAGTCCACCGCGCCGCCCCGGATTTTAAAACATTTCATGTCCTGACCGCCGATGTCGATGATAAAATCCACGTCGGGGTCAAAGTGGGCGGCGGCGTTGTAGTGGGCCATTGTCTCCACCAGTCCCAGGTCGCAGGAAAAGGCGTTCTTAATCAGCTCCTCGCCGTAGCCGGTGACGGCGGCGCCCTTAATTACAATCCGGTCGCCGCAGAGCTTATAAATGGTCTTGAGTTGCTCCAGCACAATGGCCACCGGGTTGCCCAGGTTGGAGTGGTAGTAGGTAAAGAGAAGGCCGCCCTGTGCGTCGATGAGGGCCATCTTGGTGGTGGTGGACCCGGCGTCGATGCCCAGCCAGGCGTCTCCCGTGTACGTGTGGATGTCCAGCTGGGGTGGCTGACTGGCGTTGTGCCGCGCCAGAAAGGCGTCGTACTGGTTCTGGTCGGTGAACAGAGGCGGCATGGTATCCACCAGCGCGGTGTTGTCCACGCTCTCCTCCAGCCGCCGGAGACAGTCGTCAAACTCCTGCTCGGGGTAGTCGGCGGCGCAGAGCGCCGCCCCGATGCCGGCAAAGCAGTCGCCGTCCTCGGGGAAGATCGCGTGCGCCGCGTCCAGGGCCAGGGTCTCCACAAACCGCTGCCTGAGGCCATAAAAAAAGTGGAGCGGGCCGCCCAGAAAGACGATTTTTCCTTTGAGCTCCCGGCCCTGGGTCAGACCGGCCACGGTCTGGTCCACCACAGCCTGGAAAATGGAGGCGGCCACGTCCTCCTTCTGCCCGCCTTGGTTGAGAATGGGCTGAATATCGCTCTTGGCGAACACGCCGCAGCGGGAGGCGATGGGGTAAATTTTCTGGTGCTTGAGCGAAAGGGTATCCAGCTCGTTCACCGTCACGTTCATAAGAGTGGCCATCTGGTCAATGAAGGCTCCCGTGCCGCCGGCACAGGAGCCGTTCATCCGCTCCTCCAGCGTCTCACCGAAGAAGATGATTTTGGCGTCCTCACCGCCCAGTTCGATGACGGCATCGGCGTCGGGTATGTAGACGTTCACCGCGGCGGCGGTGGCGTAGACCTCCTGGACGAAATCCAGGCCGCTGGCCTTGGCGATCCCCAGCCCGGCGGAGCCGGTAATGGTGAGATGGACCTGCCGCCCCGCCAGCATGTGCTCAATGGAGCGCAGGGTTTCACAGGTCCTTTCACGGGCCTTGGAATAGTGCCGTTCATAAGAGCGGAAAAGCAGCGTATTTTCTTCGTTCAGCACCACGACCTTGACCGTTGTGGAGCCGACATCAATACCAACGCGCAGACTCAAAGGGCTCACCTCATGTTCAATCATGACATATATCATATAACAAGATAACAAAAAGTTCAACCCTGGGGGACAGGCATTATCAGGGCTGGGTGGGAGATCCTGCTTGCCCCGGCGCCGTTTTGCGCGGCGGAACGGGCCGTGCCGCGGACGGGGGGGAGGACAGGGCGCCAACTCCGGCTGGCGCCCGTATGCGGCAAGGAGAAAGCCCGTGTCCGGCGGAGGGCTAACCCCTCCGGTAAATCCGGCTTATGTGGCGCAGTCTGTCCGCCACGCTTTGGTTCAGGGCCTCCCGCCGCACCCGCCAGCTCCAGTTGGCGGGCCCCACGGTGCCGGGGGTGTTGGTGCGGGCGTCCGCCCCCAGGCCCAGCACGTCCTGAAGGGGGGCGATGGCCAGGCGGCAGGGGGAGGACCAGGCGCCCCGTATGGCGCCCCAGCCAAACCCCTCCTCCTTGGAGAGCCGCAGATACTCCAGGCAGTAGCCGCGCTCCGCGGGCACGGCCTCCTCAAAGAGCCACTGGACGAAGGTGGGGGTGTCGTGGGTGCCGGTGTACATCACCGCGTCCGACGGACAGTTGTGGGGCAGGTAGGCGCTCTCGCCCACCGGGTCAAAGGCGTAGACCAGCACCCGCATGCCGGGCAGGCCGCTCTCCCGAACAAAGGTGAGGGCCGCCTCGTCCAGGTCACCCAGGTCCTCCGCGATGACCGGCAGGTCCGGCACCGCGCGCGCCAGATGGTCCAACAGCGCGGTGCCGGGCCCCCGCTCCCAGCGCCCCTCTCTGGCATCCGCTGCGCCGGCGGGGACGGACCAGTAGGTGTGGATGCCCCGGAAGTGGTCGATGCGCACCACGTCGTACAACCGCGCGGCCCAGGCCAGGCGCTGGGGCCACCACTGGAACAGGGCCTCCCTCTGCCCTGACCAGTCATAGAGCGGGTTGCCCCAGAGCTGCCCCACCGCCGAGAAGGCGTCTGGCGGCACGCCGGCCACCCGTTGCGGCTGGCCCCGGCCATCCAGCTGAAAGAGAGAGGGCGTGCTCCGCACCTCGGTGCTGTCGGGGGAGACGTAGAAGGGGAGATCCCCGATGATACGCACCCCCCGGTCGTTGGCATACCGCTTCAGAGCGAACCACTGTTGAAAAAAGAGGGCCTGGAGAAACCGGTGAAAGCCGGGGTCCTCCCCGGCCAGAGCGGCAAATTGCACATAGTCCTCCAACTGAGGGCAGCCCTCCGGCAGGGAAGCCTGGCGTCCGCTCCGCCGCCATGCCTTGCGGAACAGGTCCATCCGCGCCGCGCGCAGGCCGTCGTAGTCCACCCGGTCCGGGGTGTCCCGGCGGGCCTCCGCCAGTTCGCCGGCGGTGAGCAGCCCCTTCCCGGCCAGGGCCTCCGGGTCGAGAAAGAGGGGGTCCCCCCCAAAGGCGGAGGGGGACATATAGGGGGAGTTGCCCTCCCCGGCGGGCACCAGGGGGAGCATCTGCCAATACCGCTGGCCCCCCGCGGCCAGGAAATCCACAAACGCCCGGGCCTCGGCCCCCATGGTACCGATGCCGTAGTCACCGGGCAGAGAAAAGAGGGGGAGCAAAATTCCGCTCTCCCGTCTGTTGGGCATAAGACCGCCTCCCGTTTCATGTCTGCCTTCCATTATAGCGGGCCGCGTTGCTCTTTGCAAACCAAAGAGAGGGGAGCGGGGGACGAAAAAAGGCGCGGGCACCCGCACTGGGCATCCGCGCCTTTTCCGCAGGGGTTCAGGCGTTCAGGGCATCCTTGATGGAGGTCAGCACACTCTCCTGGGCCTCACACATGACGAGGAGCACAGTGTCGTCCTCCAGGGTTTCGATCTTGGCGGAGTTGGCAATCTCATACTGGTCTACCATATTGTTCTCAAAGCCCTTCTTCTGGTCATCCACAAACTTCCTGACGCCCTCCTCCACAACGGTCTTTCTCCCGACAGCCGGCTTGATGGCGGCGACACCGTAAGCTCTGGTGTCTGTCGGGGAGATGCCGATGGCATAGGCGGTCATGTCGTCCACCGTGACACCCAGCTTGTCAAAGACGAGCTGGGAGGTGGTGCCGTCGTTGTTGGTGATGAGGGGAACGGCCTCGTTGTCCTCCTGGCTGCGGGCGGACTCTATGGCGTTCTGATAGCGCTGGGTGAGCTCGTCGGGGCTCGTCGTATCGGATGTGGGCCTGGGGGAGCCGATGATGGGGGATTCAATGACGGGAGACTCGATGATGGGGGACTCAATGATGGGGGAGCCCGTGACGTTGCCGCCGTTACAGCCGGTCAAGATGCCGGCGCAGAGCAGAAGGGACAGACA
>CAYPZF010000071.1:0-5830 GCA_964415275.1 uncultured Oscillospiraceae bacterium
TCCTCCACATTCAAATACTATGAAAAGAATATGAAGAGGCCCTGCTTATTATCCATTGATTGCCGCAGTTCCGGTGAAAACATAAGAAATTCTTAATTGTATCCGGGCCCCTTTTCTGGTATACTGTTTTATGTTTTGTGAGGTGACTTTGTTTATGCGCCGTACACACCGCCGTCCCAAGCGGCTGAGCCGGGGGAACAGCCGCCCCTGGCCGCTTCTGTTCTTCTTCCCTCTCTCCATTTTCTTTCTGGAGTGTGTTGTAAAGGTACACTGCTTCCACACCCTGATCGACCGGGGCCTGGGGTACGCCTTTTTATTCTCCCTGCCCGCGGGTCTCCTGTGCGCGCTGCTCTCCTCTCTGCTCGGCGCGCGCGGAAACCGCCGGGTCTCCCTCCTTTTGATGGGCCTGCTCACCGTCTGGTACATGGCCCAGACGGTATATTACACCATCTTCAGAACCTTTCTGGTTCTGGACACCCTGGGCATGGCTGGAGAGGCCCTGTCCAATTACTGGCGCGAGGCCCTGGGCGGCATTGGGGACGCGATTGTCCCGCTTCTTCTGCTGGCCGTTCCCATGGCGCTGCTCTGTCTCCTCGGCCGCCGGCTTGTACCCGCACAGCGGGTCAGGCCCCCTGTCCTGGCCGCCGTCGCCGGGGGCATGGCCGCCCTGCATCTGGCCGCCGTTTTGGTGGTGAATTCCGCCACCAGCGGCATCATGTCGCCCCGGGTGCTCTATCAGTACACCTTTATGCCCACTCTGTCGGTCTCCAACTTCGGCGTGGCCACCACGCTGCGGCTGGACGCCAAACAGATGCTCTTCGGGCTGCGTGAGGACGATCCCGTCCGCCCCTCGCCTACGCCGGACCCCGCCCAGGACCCCGACCCGACCCCCAGCGCCCCGGTGTACGGCTCCAACGTGATGGACATCGACTTTGACACCCTCATCGCCAACGAGAGCGACAACACCCTTTTGGACATGCACTCGTTCTTCCGCGACCGGACGCCCACCATGCAAAATGAGTATACCGGTCTGTTTAAAGGCAAAAACCTGATTTTTCTCACCGGCGAGGGCTTCTGGAAGTACGCGGTGGACAAGACCCTCACCCCCACCCTCTATCGGCTGGCCAACGAGGGCTTTGTGTTCACCAACTTCTACAACCCCCTCTGGTGGAAGTCCACCATCGACGGGGAGTATGTGGCCTGCACCGGCCTCATCCCAACCGGGGCCTACCGCTCCTTCAAGGCCTCGGGCTCCAACTCCATGCCCTTTTGCATGGGCAATCAGTTCCGCGCCCTGGGCTACCCCACCAAGGCCTATCACAACCACACCTACACCTACTATAACCGGGACATCTCCCACCCCAACATGGGCTACGACTACTTTGGGCTGGGCAACGGCCTGGAGGTGCGGAAGACCTGGCCGGAGTCTGACCTGGAGATGATGGAGCTCACCATCCCCGACGCCCTGGCCGGCGCGCTCCCCTTCCACAATTACTACATGACCGTCAGCGGTCATATGAACTACAACTTCCTCGGCAACGCCATGTCCTACAAGCACAGGGAGGCCGCCAAGGCCGCCTATCCGGAGCACAGCGAGGAGTTTCAGGCCTATCTGGCCTGCAACATGGAGCTGGATCTGGCCCTGGCGTATCTTCTGGATCAGCTGGAGGCCGCCGGAGAGCTGGAGAATACGGTGATCTGTATGTCGGGCGACCACTACCCCTACGCGATGGACCCCGCCACCTGGAATGAGTTCGCGGGCCATGAGGTGGACACCACCTCTGAGGTCTACGAGTCTACCCTCATTCTCTGGGCCGGGGATATGGAGGAGCCCGTGGTTGTGGACAAGCCCTGCGAGAGTCTGGACATCATCGCCACCCTGTCCAACCTCTTCGGCCTGGAATACGACTCCCGCCTGATTGCGGGCCGGGATATCCTGGCCGACGAGCCCGGTCTCGTGGTCTTTTCCAACCGCTCCTTTATCACCGACCTGGGCCGCTACGACGCCGCGTCCGACACCTTTACGCCCAACGAGGGCGCTGAGGTGCCCGAGGGCTATGTGACGCGCATATTCCAGGAGGTGCAGGACATGTTCCGCTACTCAGTGAAAATCCTGGAAAACGATTACTACGCCAAAATCGGGCTCACCGTTCCCGGGTGACGCGGGCCGCCCTTCTCATCGCATCAAAAAAGCACCGCCGTGCGGCGGTGCTTTTCTCTGTCTGGTTACCGGTCCCACTGGGTGGCCAGCTCCTTCAGCTGGGCGGCAAACTTCCTCAGGTCCTTGTTCGCGCCGCCCTGGTTGTGCTGGATGACCTCCAGCAGGGCGTGGCCGGCCTCCTCCAGCTCCCGGTAGGCCCGGGACGTGGCGGCGGCCTCCTTCGGCTTCTTGGGGGCAAGCTCCACGCCGGGCTCCAGCAGCCGGTCGGCCGCCAGGTCGTACACCTCTTGGTACAACGGGGCGTGGGCGTCGAATCCCCGATCCCGCAGGGTCTGGGCAAAGAGCTCTGTCACCGGCGCGTCCCCGTGGACCACGAACACATGCCTGGGCCGGGGGGCCAGCTGGCCGACCCACGTCAGCAGGTGGTCCCTGTCGGCATGGGAGGACAGCCCCTTGAAGTTTACAATCCTGGCCCGGACGGCAATCTCTTCACCGAAGAGCCGGATCGAAGCCGCCCCCTCCAGCAGATTACGGCCCAGAGAGCCCTCAGCCTGGTAGCCCACAAACACCACCGTGCTCTCCTTGCGCCACAGGTTGTGCTTGAGGTGGTGCCGGATCCGCCCGGCATCGCACATGCCCGAGGCGGAAATAATCACCTTGGGACTCTGGTCCATGTTAAGGGCCTTGGACTCGTCGCTGGTCTCCACCAGCCGGAGGCCGGGGAAGGTAAGCAGGGCGTCACCGCCCCGGACCACCTCCAGCGCGTCCTCATCCAGATACCCGCGGAGATTGCCGGAGAAGATGCGGGTGGCCTCGTTGGCCAGGGGGGAGTCCACGCAGACGGCGAAGTCGGGCGCGCTGGGCACCAGGCCCCGCTCCTTCATCTCCCGCATAAAATAGAGGAGCTCCTGGGTGCGGCCCACGGCGAAAGAGGGAATGATCACATTGCCGCCGCGCCGTAAGGTCTCGTCAATCAGCTGGGCCAGCGCCTCCGTGTAGTCCTCCGGAGCCTCATGGTTCTGGTCACCGTAAGTACTCTCCATCACCACGTAATCCGCCTCGTAGGCCGGCTGCGGGTCCCGGATGATGGGCTGGTCCACATTGCCCAGATCGCCCGAGAAGAGAACCTTCCGGGTCTCCTCCCCCTCGGTCAACCAAATCTCCACACTGGCGGAGCCCAGCAGGTGCCCCGCGTCGATAAAGCGCAGGCGGACCCCCTCACACACGTCCACCATCTGCCCGTATTCAAAGAGCCGCAGCTTTTTCACGGCGGCCTCCGCGTCGGCCACGGTGTAGATGGGCTCCACAGGATCGTGGCCCGCGCGCTTGCCCTTCTGGTTCTTCCACTGGGCATCGCTCTCCTGGATGTGGGCGGAGTCCCGCAGCATGATGTCCAGCAGCTGCCCTGTGAGCCGGGTGGCGAAAATCGGTCCGTCAAAGCCCAGCTTGACCAGCATGGGAAGGCGCCCCGAGTGGTCAATGTGGGCGTGGGTCACCACCGCATAATCAATCTCGCCGGGGGTAAAATCAAAGACACTGTTGTCCCGCTCATCCCGCCCCTGCTGGAGCCCGCAGTCGACCAGTATCTTTTTTCCGTTGACCTCTAGGCAGTAACAGCTTCCGGTTACCGCTTTGGCCGCGCCAAAAAAGGTCAGTTTCATAAGCCGCCTCCTCTTTTCACATACGGACGGCCGCGCTGTGGCCGTCCGTCTTGGGTTATCTCCACGCGGGCGGCTCCTCCACCACCTGCGCTTTGATGAGATTTGTGCTGCCCGCCTTGCCGATGGGCACGCCCGCGGTGATGACCACCATGTCGCCGGGCGCCACCACCTTCTCTTTGCGCGCGCACTCCACGCATAAGGAAAACAGCCGGTCCGTGGAGTCCACCGACCCGGTCAGGAAGGGGTGCACCCCCCAGGAGATGGCCAGCTGGCGCCGGGTCCGCTCCGTGGGCGTCAGCGCCACGATGGGGCAGGGCGGGCGGAACCGGGAAATCATCCGGGCGGTGTGCCCGGTCTTTGTGGCGGTGAGGATGGCGTGGGCGGATAAGTCCATGGCGGTCAGGCAGCAGGCGTGGGTGATGGCGTCGTTGACCGACCCGCGCACCATGTAGTTCCGCTTGATGAACCGTCCCCAATAATTTGTGGCGTTTTCGGCCGCGATTACGGTGTTCACCATGGTGGAGAGGGCCTCCACCGGATACCTGCCGGAGGCCGTCTCCCCCGAGAGCATGACGCAGCTGGCGCCGTCAAACACGGCGTTGGCCACGTCGGAGACCTCGGCCCTGGTGGCCCGGGGGTTGCGAATCATGGAGTCCAGCATCTGGGTGGCGATGATGACCGGCTTCCCCCGGCACACCGTCTCGACAATCATCTTCTTTTGCAGCACGGGCACCTCGTGGGGGGGGATCTCCACCCCCAGGTCGCCCCGGGCCACCATCACGCCGTCGGACGCCGCGATGATCTCGGCCAGGTTATTCACGCCCTCCCTGTTCTCAATCTTAGCGATGATGCGGATTTCCTCCCCCCCCTGGCGGCGGAGCTCGGCGCGGATATCCTCAACGTCAGCCGCCCTGCGGATAAAGGAGGCGGCGATGAAATCAAACTCATGGGCTACGGCAAACCGGATGTCCTCCTTGTCCGGCTCTGTAAGAGAGGGGAGCAGGATATGCACATCCGGAATGTTGATGCTCTTATTGCTGGAAAGCAGGCCGCCGATTACCACCACACAGTGGATATCGCGGCCTCGAATTTCAGTCACGCGCAGCTCTAAGAGCCCGTCGTCAATCAGCACCCGGTTGCCCGGCGCCAGCTCCAGATGGAGGCTGGGGTAGGTCACCGACACCCGGCGCGCGTCTCCCTCCACCTCCTCGGTGGTCAGGATAAAGCCGGCGCCGCTGACCAGCTCCACCGGCCCACGGGGAAAGCTCTTTACCCGGACCTCCGGCCCCTTCGTGTCCAAAATGGTGGCCACCGGACGGCAGAGCTCATCCCGCACCCGCTTCAGCTTGGTCAGCTGGGCCAGGTGACTCTCGCGGGTCCCGTGGGAAAAGTTAAACCGGGCCGCGTTCATGCCGTTCAGCACCAGCGCGCGGATCAGCGCCTCGTCGTCCACCGCGGGGCCAAGGGTGCAAATAATTTTTGTTTTTCTCAAGCGCGTAATGCCTCCTGTTTGTTTCACCGCGGGCTGGACGGGTTATCCCCCTCCGGTGTCTCGCTGTCTTGGACGTCCCCCGCCTGTATCTTGGAGACCAAGGCCCACTCCACCCGGCGCTCGGCCACCTCCTCCACCTGAATGTGCAGCCCGTGGGCGTCTACCTCCAGGCGGCTGCCATCCTCCGGAATGACAGAGAGCTGGGCAAACACCAGGCCGCCCAGCGTTTCGTACTCCTCTTCCTGCGGCAGACCAATGTCCAGCGCCTGGGCTAGATCGTCCAGCTCCACCGAGCCGGAAATGCGCCACAGATTATCCTCCAGCCGGATAATCTCCTGTTCCACCAGGGGATCAAATTCATCATATATATTGCCCACAATCTCTTCGAGCAAGTCCTCCATGGTCACAAGGCCGCTGGTGCCGCCGTACTCATCCACCACAATGGCCCTATGTACCTTTTTGCTCTGCATGTCCCGGAACAGCACATCGGTACGTACCGACTCGGGGACAAAATAA
>CAYPZF010000072.1:0-5820 GCA_964415275.1 uncultured Oscillospiraceae bacterium
AGCGGGCTTCCGCGCGCTGGAGCGGGCCGCCATCCGGCAGGCGGGGCGCCGAACCGGTGTCATCATCGCCACCGGCGGCGGCGCCGTGCTCCACGAGGAACACTACGCCCCCCTCAAGCAAAACGGGCGCATCTACCACCTCTCCCGCCCCCGCCGGCTCCTCGCCGTCGAAGGGCGGCCTCTCTCAAAGGACGGGGAGGCGCTGCGGCGCATGGAGGCGGACCGAGCCCCTCTCTATGCCCGGTTCCGGGATGTGGAGGTGAACAACAGCGGCTCCCCCGCCGAAGCCGCCCTTCAGATTTGGAGTGATTTTAATGCGTATTCTGGTGATTAACGGCCCCAACCTCAACTTGCTGGGCATCCGGGAGCCGGAGGTCTATGGCCGCGTCACCTACCAGGACTTATTGAACCTTGTGGAGGCCGAGGCCGCCCGCCTTGGGGTCCAGGTGGATTTTTTCCAGTCCAACCACGAGGGCGCGCTGGTAGACGCCATCCAGTCCGCCTATGGGACCCGGGACGGCATTGTCCTCAATCCCGGCGCCTACACCCACACCAGCATCGCCCTGCTGGACGCGGTGAAGGCCGTGGGCATCCCCACGGTGGAGGTCCATCTCTCCGACCCGGACAGCCGAGAGCCCTTCCGCCGGATTTCCTATGTGCGGGCGGCCTGCCGGAGCACCATATGCGGCAAGGGCTTTGAGGGATATTTAGAGGCGCTGCGGCTTCTATGCGCGGAATAATGCGCCGCCCCGGCGCCCGTCCGCTCGGTAGGCGGACGGGCGTCTTTTGCCGGATGTCATGATTTTATGGCTATGGGAAGGGTGAAAAATATCCAAATCGTCAAAACGTGTAGCTTTTTCCCCTCCTGGGTGTTATAATAGAGGAGATATCCTCTCACTTCCTATATCATAGATTGGACAACCTTCAAAAGGAGGGGAACCATAGTTCATGAAGCGATATCTGCCCCTGCTGCTGGTTCTAATCTGCCTCACCGGCTGCCACAGCATCCCGGGGCCGGACGTCTCCCCTTCGGCCGCGCCGGCCGCCTCCCAGAGCGTGCCATCGGCGTCGCCCCCAGCCGCGCCTTCTGCGCCTGTGCCGACCCCCGCGGTCCCCGCCGCTCCGGAGGGTACCACTACCCCGGAGGTGACGGATACGCCCCCCGCCGCGCTGCCCGAGCGCCCCGGCTATGCATTCACGCAGATGGAGGAGACACGCTATTTTAACCGGTCTGTCTACGTCGGCTCCTGGGCGGAGGATGTGGACAGCGGCGACCGCTACGCCAACAGTCTCTATCTCTATGACAGCGCCACCGGGGCGTACTCTCTGCTTTTAGAGCCCCCCTGCGCCTACCCGGTGCTGCTCTCCAGCGTGGGAGATTACTACGATGTGGTATTCACAGCCAACAGCGACGCGATTTTGGCCTACGACGCCGCCACCATGGCGTTGGTGGACGATCTCTCATATGAGACCAACCTCAACCTGTTCGGCGCTGAGGACCACTACGCCAGCGCCTATCTCATCGGCTGGGACGAGACCCGCCTGGCGCTCTGCATCGACAGGTACCGGCGCGGGACCCAGGAATGGATTGGATTCCAAAACTACCTCTACGACTGGAGCGCCCGTACCTTGGAGGGGCCCTACCAGGACTATTGGGATTTAGAACAGGACGAAAGTTACTACGCCTACCTGGCCGAATTTGAACATGGGCCTCTGGACCAGGGAGATATCTGCACCATCAACGGCTACACCTACCGCTGGTACCACTGCGCCTATACGGAGCCGGAGACCGACACCGAACACCGCTTTACCCTCCTCTACCGGGAAAAGAACGAGCAGCGGGTGCGGGCCTTCCTTTTAACCGGATACCAGCAAATCACCTTCCCGGCGGACGGCTATGCCGCGGGAGAGGCTTACGCCTACTTCTCGGCCGACAACGGAGCGACCGTTACCCATCTGGCCATTCAGGCCAACAGCGGCCGCATCTTCCACACTTCTCAAGGGGGCTGACCATATGTCTCAGATCATCGACGCCCGCGGGCGCGCCTGCCCCGAGCCTGTCATTCTGGTATCCCGCGCCTATGAGGGCGGGGACAGCCTCACCGTCCTTGTGGACAACATCTGCGCGGTGGAAAACATCACCCGGTTTTGTGAAAACCGGGGCGGGCGCATCTCCTTCACCGAGGAGGAGGGAGACTACACGCTCACACTGAACAAATAAGCCCATGGACTATCTCCTCACGTTCTTCACCCACTACGCCGCAATGCGCGCGGCCCGCGCCCTGGAGGAGTCCGGCACTCCCTTTGCCATGATGCCGGTCCCGCGGGCGGTCAGCTCCAACTGCGGCACCTGTGTGCGCTGTACCTGCGACACCCCTCCCCTCTCCCTGGCCGGGGAGGACACCGAGGCCATCTACGCGGTGGAGGGGGCGGGCTATCGGCTGCTCTACGACAACCAATGACAAACAGACACCCTTTTCGGAGGTTTCTCCGAAAAGGGTGTCTGTTTCTTTTCTTCCCACGCTCAGTGGAGCAGCTTCCAGCACTCCATCGCCAGCCAGGCCGGGGCGATTTTCGCGCCCACCCGCTGCAGGAAGGAATGGGGCGCGCAGGTGGCCACCGCCAGGTTGGCGCTGTTGGCGGCCAGGGCACGGCGGGCCACCGTCCGGGGCTTGCCCGGCAGGATAAAGCGCTTTACAGCACCGCCGTTCCTAGTGTCCACCGCCACCGACATAAACTCGGTCTGTACCCAGCCGGGGCAGACTGCCGTCACCTTAATGCCGCTGCCCCGCAGCTCCCGGCGCAGCGCCCGGGTATAGTGGAGCACAAAGGCTTTGGTGGCGGCGTAGACATTCATGTCGGGCAGCGGCTGAAAGGCGGCGCAGGAGGCCATCTCCAGCAGACGGCTGCCCGCCCCCATGTAGGGCAGGGCCGCCACCGTCAAGTGGACCAGCGCGCGGACATTCACATCCAGCATCCCGTCCACCTCGGCGGCGGATAAATCGTCCCAGCGCCCGAACTTTCCAAAGCCCGCGGCGTTGACCAGCGCCGTCACCCGGGGCTTCTCTCTGGCCAGCCGCTCTTTCATTTTTTCCACTGAGGCCGGGTCCGCCAAATCCAGCAGCAGGGGGACCACCGGGGTGCGCAGGTGCTTTTGCAGCACCGCAAGCCGGTCGGCCCTGCGGGCCACCGCCCAGATTTCATCGGCCTCCCCGCGCTGGTCCAGCTCCTGGGCAAAGGCAAGGCCAAGGCCGGAGGACGCGCCGGTTATGATGGCAACTCGCATGACGGACCACCTTCTTTCTGCCTCGTCTCAATGTAAAGCAACTTGCTTTACTGCGGATTGAGGGTGTAGTTGGGCGCCTCTTTGGTAATATAGATGTCGTGGGGGTGGCTCTCCCGCAGTCCGGCGGCGGTAATCTGCATGAACCGGCTGTCGCCCTGAAGGGCGGCAATGTCGGCGCAGCCGCAATAGCCCATGCCGGAGCGCAGACCGCCGGCGAGCTGAAAGATGGTTTCAGAGGCCATGCCCTTGTAGGGCACGCGGCCCTCCACGCCCTCGGGTACCAGCTTTTTGCTCTCCTGCTGGAAGTAGCGGTCCTTGGAGCCCTTTGCCATGGCGCTCAAAGAGCCCATGCCCCGGTAGACCTTGAACTTGCGGCCCTGGTAGACCTCCGTGTCGCCGGGGGCCTCCTCGCAGCCGGCCAGAAGGGAGCCGAGCATCACCACCGAGGCGCCGGCCGCGATGGCCTTCACGATGTCGCCCGAGTACTTGATGCCGCCGTCCGCGATGATGGGGATGCCGTACTCGGTGGCCACCCGGGCGGCGTCTAATACGGCGGTGATCTGGGGCACGCCGATGCCGGCCACCACACGGGTGGTGCAGATGGAGCCGGGGCCAATGCCGATTTTGATGCAGTCGGCCCCCGCTTCAATGAGGGCGAGGGTGCCCGAGGCGGTGGCCACATTGCCGGCGATGAGCTGCACATCGGGGTAGAGGGCTTTGACCCGCTTGACGCATTCGATGACGTTTTTAGAGTGGCCGTGGGCGGAGTCCAGCACCAGCACATCGACCCCCGCCTCCACCAGGGCGGCCGTGCGCTCGATGACATCGTCGGTGGCGCCGATGGCGGCGCCCACCAGCAGACGGCCCGTTGCGTCTCGGGCGGAGTTGGGATAGACCTGGGCCTTTTCGATGTCCTTGATGGTAATCAGGCCCTTTAAATGGAACTTCTCGTCCACGATGGGCAGCTTTTCCACCTTGTGGCGGCGGAGAATCTCCTTGGCCTCATCCAGGGTGGTGCCCTCGGGCGCGGTCACCAGGTTGTCCTTGGTCATTACATCGTCGATGTACTGGCTCAAATCGGTCTCAAACTTCATGTCCCGGTTGGTGATGATGCCGATGAGCTTCCCGTTGTCACAGATGGGGACACCGGAAATGCGGTATTTGGCCATCAGTTCGTCGGCCTCGGCCAGGGTGTGCCCCGGCCCCAGCCAGAAGGGGTTGGTGATGACCCCGTTTTCTGAGCGCTTCACCATATCCACCTGCTCGGCCTGCTGGCCGATGCTCATGTTTTTATGGATGATGCCGATGCCGCCCTCACGCGCAATGGCAATGGCCATACGGGTCTCGGTCACAGTATCCATGGCGGCGCTCATCAGGGGGATGTTGAGTGTAATCTTCCTGGTGAGTTGGGTGGTAAGGTCGATGTCCGCAGGCAGCACATCGCTCTCGGCGGGAATGAGAAGGACGTCATCAAAGGTGAGTCCCTGGCCGGCGAACTTTCCGGCGTTCGTTTGGTTGACCATAGCGCATCTCCTATCTACCTTTTATTGTTCTCCCGGTTCCTTATGTAATGTCTTTGAGTGTCAGTACGGCGTCAAAGCGGGGCACGTCCTCCAGATCCAGCCCGCGCACATAGCAGAGGCCCTCCCGGATGCCGGCATAGAGCCGCAGACACTCCCCCGGCTTGGACTCGGCCAGATAGCCAATCTGGACCTCAGCGGGAAACCTGCCCTCCCCCAGCGTCTCCAGATGGAGCGCGTCACAGGCAAAGTCGGCGTACCTGGTGTTGTTAATGTGCCCGTTCACGTCGGCGTCGCTGTAACCAAGCCGGCGCCGCTCCGCCAGGGGGAGGCCGTCGGGCACCCGAATCTTTTTCAGCTGGGTGGACTTGCAGCGCGCGCCGCCATCGCTGTTTTGAAACGCGGTGACCAGAGACATGCGGAGCAATCTGCGGGTCTCCACGTCGGCCAGCACCCAGGCGGAGACCGCCTCTCCCACCAGCACCCCGTCCCGGAAAAGATCGAAATCCCGATACATCAGCGCGGAGCGGCCGCCCCGGTGCCAGGTCTGGACGGTCAGCCGGTCGCTCCGGAGGATGGGGCAGGTCAGCCTGTACCGCATCCGGGCCAGCATCCAGAGGGCGCTGTAGCCCTCCATCAACTCGTCTCTTCCCACATGCAGGGCGTCGGACGCGCCCACGGCGGCCTCCTGTAAAAAGCCCATCAGAGCGGAGGGACGGCACTGGCCGAAGGGATCTGTATCCCGGTCGTCCACCTCAAAGCACGCCTCATACCAAAGACTCACCGCGGCCCTCCCCTTCCCGGAATGACCAGCGTGTCCCTGTAGCAGACTCTGTCGATGTCGTCGGCCATGGCGGCGGGCAGCCGCAGGGTGCCGCCGCAGGCGCCGCAGATCATCTCCACGGCGCTGTATTTGATTTTAAGCAGCCAATCCCTGGAGCCGCAGGAGCAGGACACCCCGCCCCGCTTGGCAATGTCCCGCAGCTCGGAGAGCACCTCGTTCATGACCATCTC
>CAYPZF010000073.1:0-5771 GCA_964415275.1 uncultured Oscillospiraceae bacterium
TGTCTCCAGCTGCGTGGCCGCGGCGGCGAAATACCCCACTCCTGTCATTGTTGTAGATATGGGCACCGCCGTTACCATGTCGGTGATTGTGGGAAACACCTATGAGGGCTGTGTCATCATGCCCGGGGTCCGCACCGCCCTAGAGGCGCTGTCCGACCGGGCGGCGGAGCTGCCTCATATCTCCCTGGAGCGTCCCGCCTCCATCTTAGGCCGCAACACCATCGACGCCATGCGCTCCGGCGTTCTGTACGGGAATGCCGCCATGCTGGACAATATGATTTCCTATTTGGAGGAGGCCAGCGCCCCCGCGGCCGCCGTGGTGGCCACGGGCGGCAATGCCAGCACGATTTTGCCCTACTGCAAGCGAAAGATTCAATACGACCAGAATCTCTTAATGGATGGACTGTATCTGCTCTGTCAGAAGAATGCGGAACGGAACCGGAAGTAATTCCTGACACGTTGTGCTCAACGCCATGCGGCGTGGGTAAATAAATGCGCTGCATCCCCGGAGGGGAGCGGCAGCAGGAGGTAAAACACATGAGGCAAAACACCCAAACGATGACCGGCCTGGCTATTATGACGGCAATTATTGTGGTACTGCAAGTTGTCGCGTCTTTTGTCAAGTTCGGTCCATTCTCCATCACCTTGGCGCTGGCCCCCATCATCATCGGCGCGGCTCTGTACGGCCCCGCGGCGGGGGCGTATCTGGGCGGAGTCTTTGGCCTGGTGGTCTGGATTGCCTGCGTCATGGGCTGGGACATCGGCGGAAACATCTTGTGGACCGCCCGTCCGCTGATCACCTTTTTGCTCTGTATGGGCAAGGGCATTGCGGCCGGTCTGGTCTCCGGCGCCGTCTATCGTGCCATGGCGCCGAAAAACGCTATGGCTGGGGCTGTTTTGGCCGGCATTGTCTGTCCCATCACCAACACGGGCATCTTTTGCCTGGCTATGGCCCTGTTCTACCACGAGACGCTGGTGGCCTGGGCCGGCGGGACAGAATTGATCTACTACGTAATCACCGTTCTGGTGGGCATTAATTTCATTTTGGAGCTGGCCATCAACCTGGTTCTCAGCAACGTCATTGTCCGGGTGGTGGGCGTAAGAAAAGCCGCGTAACCGGGAAAAGGAAGGCATCCATGGTTTTAAAGTGCCATGGATGCCTTTTTTTGCATTCAGGCTTGTCAAAACATTCAGAACTCACCGGTTTCCATAAATAAAGACTTGCATTTCTGCAATCCAAGTCATATAATACGTCATAGCAATTATTTGATCCTATCTAGAAACTGGAGGAGATTCCGTGAAAGAGCTGTCCAAAATCGCCCAGGCCACCCAGGCCTCCACCACCATGGCCATCGACGCTATGTTCAAGCAGATGAAAGCGGATGGAATGGATGTGGTCGGCTTTGGCGCTGGTGAGCCAGATTGTGACACCCCTGAACACATTAAGGATGCGGCCATCGCCGCCATCCACGCAAATAAAACCAGATACACCCCTCCGGCGGGCATTTTGGAGCTGCGCAGGGCCGCCTGCGCGCGGCTGAAGGCCGACTGCGGTCTGGAATATGCCCCCACCCAGCTTGTGGCGGCCAGCGGAGCCAAACACAGTGTGTACATCGCGCTGCGCGCCCTTGTCAATCCCGGTGACGAGGTGATTCTGCCGGCGCCTTTCTGGGTGAGCTACTATGAGATCATCAAGATGGTGGGCGGCGTCCCTGTGGTGGTCTATACCTCTGAGGAGGAGCGCTTTAAGCTGACCCCTGAAAAACTGGCCGCCGCCGTCACCCCCAAAACCAAAGCCCTCATCTTCAACAACCCCTCTAACCCCACCGGCATGGTGTACAGCAGGGAGGAGATGGAGGCTATCGCGGAGGTGTGTGTGAGGGAAGAGGTCTATGTCGTCGCCGATGAAATTTACTATGGTCTTATTTACGACGGCCGCGTATTTACCAGCTTCGCCGCGCTGGGGCCCAAGGCCAAGGACCTCACCATTCTGATCAACGGCGTGTCCAAATCCTACTCCATGACCGGATGGAGGATTGGCTACGCCGCCGCCAGCGAGGAAATTTCCCGGGTCATGTCCAATTACCTCAGCCACTCCACCTCGGCGCCCAGCTCCATTTCCCAGTGGGCGGCGGTGGAGGCGCTGACCGGCCCTCAGGATGGGATTGCAGAGATGCGTGAGGCCTTTGAGGGCCGCCGCGACTATTTGGTCCAGCGCATCAACGACATCCCCGGAGTGAGCTGCCTGAAGCCGGAGGGGGCCTTCTACGTTATGATGAACCTGAATCAGCTTTTGGGGAAGTCCATTGGCGGCGTACCCATCCAGCACGCCGATGATTTTGCCCGCGCCTTTCTGGAGCAGGGCCTTGTGGCCGTGGTGCCCTGCACCGGCTTCGGCGCGTACAACTTTGTGCGCTGGTCTTACGCCACCTCTATGGAGAATATCAAGGAGGGCATGGACCGTCTGGAGCGCTTTTTGGCCGGTTAAACAGAAGAACGGAGGAGGCGGGCTTGTGTCCGCCTCCATCTTATGATATGCTGTTTAAAAATCGTGCAACAGTGAGCGAGGTCTGCAATGAGTAAGATGAATGTGTATGAAAGCCCCCTATCCTCCCGATATGCCAGCGATGAAATGCTCTACCTGTTCTCCCCGGACAAGAAATTTTCCACCTGGCGCCGACTCTGGGTGGCCTTAGCCAAGGGGGAGATGCATTTGGGGCTGTCCATCACCCAGACGCAGATTGACGAGATGGAGGCCCATCTGTACGACATCAACTACGATGTGGCCGCACAGAAGGAGAAGGAGCTGCGCCATGATGTCATGGCGCATATCCACGCCTACGGCGACCAGTGCCCCGCAGCCATGCCCATCCTCCACCTGGGGGCCACCAGCTGTTATGTTGGGGACAACACCGACCTTATTTTGATGAAGGAAGGGCTGTGCCTCATTCGGGACAAGCTGGTGCGGGTCATCGATGCGCTGGCCTCTTTCGCTGACAAGTATAAATCCTTGCCAACCCTTGGGTTCACGCACTTCCAGCCCGCGCAGCTTGTGACGGTCGGCAAGCGGGCCACCCTTTGGCTCAATGAGCTGCTCATGGATCTGGACGAGGTTGAGTACCGGCTGCGGACCCTCTTCTTTTTGGGGTCCAAGGGCACCACGGGGACTCAGGCCAGCTTCCTGACCCTCTTTGAGGGGGACCATGAGAAGGTAAAGGCGCTGGACCGCTACGTGGCCGAGTACATGGGGTTTGACAAGATTGTGCCGGTCTCGGGGCAAACCTACTCCCGCAAGGTGGATGCCGCCGTGCTGGCCACCCTCTCCGGCATTGCCCAGTCGGCCAGCAAGTTTTCCACCGACCTGCGCCTGCTCTGCCACCTCAAAGAGATAGAGGAGCCCTTTGAGGATCATCAGATCGGCTCTTCCGCCATGCCCTATAAGCGCAATCCCATGCGCTGCGAGCGCATCTGCGCCCTGGCCCGCTACGTGATGGTGGATGCGCTCAATCCGGCTGTGACGGCCGCCTCCCAGTGGCTTGAGCGCACTCTGGACGATTCGGCCAATAAGCGCTTGTCCGTGCCCGAGGCCTTCCTCGCGGTAGACGCCATCTTGGGCATCTACGAAAACGTAGCCAAGGGCCTGGTGGTCCATGAAAAAATGATTGCCCGCCACATTTCCGAGGAGCTGCCCTTTATGGCCACAGAAAACATTATGATGGAGGCGGTGAAGCGGGGCGGGGACAGGCAGGAGCTCCACGAGCGGCTGCGTGTCCACTCCATCGAGGCGGGTAAAAACGTCAAGGAACGGGGCCTTTCCAACAACTTGATTGACCTGCTGGCGGAGGACCCCGCCTTTGGTATGACCAAGGAGGAGCTCACCGCCCACTTGGAGCCCGCCCGCTACATCGGGCGCGCGCCGGAGCAGGTAACCGAGTTCTTGTCCGGGCACGTATCCCCGGTTCTCTCCGCCCACGCCGACGCTCTGTCCGGCACACAGGCCAAGCTGAAGGTCTGAGAAACGCACAAAAAACGCCCGCGCCTCCATGGAGGCGCGGGCGTTTTCTATGGCAGGACCGCTACGGCGTGGCCGGTACCTTTTTCAGCTTGGCAAAGCGGGGGAGGGAGTGCTCCAGCGGCAGCTTCGGCTCCCCCTGGATGAGGGGAAGGACATAGTCGATGAAGGGCTGCTCCACACCGTTCCCGGCGGCGTTGATCCAATCCCGCGGCACCTTGCGCTCCGTGTTCGCCACCTCGTTCAGGGGGAGCAGCTCGGTCACACAGGTGTAGGCTCCGTTGTCGCGGGTGCAGGAGAGGGCCACCATTTTGTCGGTGATGCCGTTTACGGCGGATTCCACCGCCACCTTACCGACCAGATAGGCCTCCTCCACATCCACCAGGGAGGCCAGATGCGCGCCACAGCGCTGGAGCAGGGAGAGCTCGATGGGGCGCACCTTCGCGCCGGTCTTCTGCTTGATGGCCTCAGCCAGCAGCACGGCCAATCCGCCCAGCTGCGCGTGCCCGAAGCCGTCGGTGGCCGAGGTCTTTGCCTCGGAGACGAAGGTGCCGTCGGCGTAGTGGATACCCTCTGAGACCGCCACCAGGCACTTGCCTTTCCGGTTGTAGATTTCGCTCACATCACGCAGGAAGACATCCATATCGAACACCACCTCGGGAAGGTAGAGCAAATCGGGGCCATATCCCGCCCAGGTAGCCAGTCCCGCGGCGCCGGCCAGCCAGCCGGCGTGGCGGCCCATAATCTCCACCACCGTCACCGCGCCGGTGTCGTACACATGGGTGTCCTGCCAGACCTCCATACAGGAGGTGGCGATATATTTGGCGGCGCTGGCGTAGCCGGGACAATGGTCGGTGCCGTACAGGTCGTTATCGATGGTCTTGGGCACCCCCATAATGCGGCACTCGTACCCCATCTTCTGCATATATTTGCTGATTTTATTGCAGGTGTCCATAGAGTCATTGCCGCCGTTATAGAAAAAGTAGCGTACATCGTATTTTTGGAAGATTTCCAGGATACGCTTATAGTCGGTGTCGTCTTGCTCCGGATCAGCCAGCTTATACCGGCAGGAGCCCAGCGCGGAGGAGGGGGTATGACTGAGCAGCGCCAATTCGGCGGGGTCTTCCTGGCCCATATCGTAGAGCTGATTGTTCAGCACACCCTTGATTCCGTGGGCGGCGCCCAGAACCCTGGTGATCTGATCCGCGGCGAGGGCGGTCTCAATCACCCCCCGCGCGCTGGCGTTGATGACTGCGGTGGGGCCCCCGGACTGGCCCAAAATACAAGCGCCCCTAAGTTCTTTCATAGTAAAACCTCCCAATGGTGTGATAAAGTAAGGTTGTTTAAATCATAGCACGCCCTGTTGCAATTATCAATCGTAAATGGTAAAATCTATCTATAAATAAGTGAAGGAGATGTTCCTATGCCACTGGTCACGTCTACCGAGATGTTCCAAAAAGCCTATGAGGGCGGATACGCCATCGGCGCCTTCAACGTCAACAACATGGAAATCATTCAGGGCATTACGGAGGCGGCCAAGGAGGTCAACGCCCCCCTTATCCTTCAGGTTTCCGCAGGCGCGAGAAAATATGCCAAACACGTCTATTTAATGAAACTGATCGAGGCGGCCCTGGAGGATACCGGGCTTCCCATCTGCGTCCACCTGGACCATGGAGAGAGCTTCGAGGTCTGTAAGTCCTGCATTGATGGCGGGTTTACCTCGGTGATGATTGACGGGTCTAAGTTTGATTTCCGGGAA
>CAYPZF010000074.1:0-5722 GCA_964415275.1 uncultured Oscillospiraceae bacterium
GACATGTCAAAGCAGCTCTGGGACATCAAACAAGCCACTTTTACCCAGAGCAGGTGACAAGGGCAATAAAAAGGCGCCCCATGGCAAGCCCACTGAGGGCTTAACGTGGGACGCTTCTTTTATGACTGAGGTGGGGAATTCAAATGGAACAGGATGGCTATACCAACGTGCAGACGCACGACGTACTGACCGGACTGCTTGCGCCGGAGGCCTTTTATGAGCGGGTACGCCGTCTGCTGGACAGCCGCCCGGAGGGGCGTTACCTATTGCTTCGGGGCGACCTGGACCGCTTTAAGATATTCAACGACATATTTGGCGCGTCGGAAGGGGACAAGCTCCTGGCTTACATAGGAAAGAAAATCATACAGGACAGTCCGGCCGGCGTGTTTGGCGCCCGGCTTGGGGCGGACCATTTTATTACCTGCTGGCCGAAGGCGCTGTTTCACGCGGGGAAAACCATGGAGCATGTGATGGGCTGGCTTGAGGCCTATCCGGTGCAATACAAGTTCTCGGTGCGCTTGGGCATCTACCTCATCGAGGAGCCGGAGCTGTGTGTGCAGCGCATGTGCGACCGGGCTCTTTTGGCGGCCTCCGTGGACAAGGGGAGTTACGTCAGTAAGTATGTGTATTACGACAGTGCGCTGCGGGAACAGATGCTGGAGGAGCAGGCCCTTATCATGGACCTGGGCAAGGCCCTGGAGGAGCGCCAGTTTGAGCTCTATTTTCAGCCCCAGTATGACTACACCACAATGGAGATGGTTGGCGTGGAGGCCCTGGTGCGCTGGAACCATCCCCGGAGGGGGTTTCTGCTGCCCAATGCCTTTGTCCCCGCGTTTGAGCGGAGCGGGCTCATCACCTCCCTTGACCTCTACGTCTGGGAGGAGGCCTGCCGCTGTCTGCGCGCCTGGATGGACGAATATCCGGAGGACGAGCCCGTTTCGCTGGCGGTGAACCTATCCCGGCTTGATATCTATGACCGGACCATCTGTGAAAAAATCACCGGCATCGTGCGGAAGTACGGGCTTTCCCCGGCTCTGCTGCGGCTGGAGATTACCGAAAGCGCTTACATGGACCTTCCGGAGCAGATGATTCAAGCCGTGAAGCAGCTGCAAGACGCGGGCTTTGTGCTGGAAATGGACGACTTCGGGAAGGGGTACTCCTCCCTCAACATGCTGAAGGATGTGCCTGTAGACATCTTAAAGCTGGACATGCACTTTCTCGACACAAAGAAAAGCGACCGGGGCAGCACCATTTTAAGATCCGTGGTGCGCATGGCCCACTGGCTGTCGCTGTGCACCATCGCGGAGGGGGTGGAGACACGGGAGCAGGCGGACTTTCTGTTGAGCATCGGATGCCGCTATATGCAGGGCTATTATTTTGCAAGGCCTATGCCGCGGGCGGAGTTTGAGGCCATGGCGCTGGCCGGAAAGCGGGCGCCCATAGAGCGATCCGGCGGGAAGGCGTTCCCTGTGGGCCAGCGGACCCTGCGGCAGGCAGGCTGCCCCAACGCGCAGGTCGTCAACTGCTACATGGGCGCGGCCCAGTTGGAGGCCGTGGTCAAAGGCGTGCCCGGCGGCCTCGTGCTCTATGAGGTGGGGCGCGAGATACGCACGCTGTTTTTCAACGATGCCGCGGCGGCGCTGTCCGGACACACCAGGCAGGAGTACCGGGAACTGACGCGTGAGGACGCCCTCGCCCTCGCGCACGAGGAGGACGCGGCCCGTATGAGGGAGGGGATGCGCACCCTCGCGGCCGCCGCGCCGCGCATCGACCTTGTCTACCGCATCCGCCATAAAGACGGCGGCTGCCGGTGGGTGCGCCTGTCCGGCACGGTGACGCGCCGGGAGGAAGAGGCGGTCTATGTGTCGGCAGTCCTCCTCGACGTGACCGATGAAAAGAAAATCGAGGCCCTGGCGGCCCAACGGGAGCAGGAGCGCTACCGTTTTATTCTGCAGCACATGGGGGCGGCGGTCTTTGAGTGGGACCTCGCCACGGGGGAGACCTACGCCTCCGCCGAGTATGAGGAGTATGGGCTCAGCCAGCTGGGGCCGCGTGTGCTGGCCGCCAACGCAGACCCCCGGGCGCTTGCGTGCCCGGCTGATTGGGATATGACGGAGGCGTTTTTCGATGAGATACGCAAGGGGGCGACCCAGGCAAAGGTTACCGTGCGCCTGGCGATGAAAGAAGGTGGATTTCGCTGGAGCCGGATCACGGCTTATGTTGTACGCGATGAGGACGGCGCCGCGAAACGGGTGATTGGCACCATCTTTGACCTGGAGGATGAGGCCAACGCGT
Source organism: uncultured Oscillospiraceae bacterium (assembly GCA_964415275.1). GTDB lineage: Bacteria > Bacillota > Clostridia > Oscillospirales > Oscillospiraceae > JAEWRY01. The sequence continues at coordinate 2,296 of CAYPZF010000074.1, forward strand.
GGCGGGAAACCGAGCGGCTGGAAAAACGGCTCTCCAACATTGTAAGAAACCTTCCCCTGGGCGTTGGAATCTACGAAAAGCGTGAGGAAGAGGTTGTCGCCATCTACCTCAGCGATGTGACCTGCGCCATTTTTGGGGTGACCCAGGAGGCGTACTGGGACAGCATCCTGCGGAACACGGCCATGACGGTGATGGACGACGTGCACCAAAAGATGGCGGAGACATGCCTAGTCGAGCTGCCCAGCATGGAAAAGGCCAGCTTCGAGCTCAAGACGGCGCGGGCGGACGGGTCTCCAGTCTGGGTGCGTGTCATCTGCAGCGCTGTGAGCGAGGCGGGGCCACACCCCCTTCTCTATGCGGCGATCATAGACATCAGTGAGGAAATAAAGGCCCGCCGGACGGAGCTGTGGCAGGGAGAGCGCTACCGCATCCTGACCGATCTGACCCACGCCATGAGCTTCGACTATGACGTGGAGACCGACACCATGGACTTTTATTTCAGCACGGGCCGCGGCACACAGAAGAAACGGGTGGAGCATTATCAGGCGTCACATCTGGACAGCAGCCAGGGCAAGGTGCACCCGGATTGTGTGCCGCTGTACCGCAGCGCGCTGCAATCCCTGCAAAAGGGACAGCGGCGGGGCGTGGTAGAGTACCGGGCTGACTACTGGGGCGACGGGTATCAGTGGTACCGCGCCAACTGGATTGCCATTTCAACCGGGGACGGGGCAGGCCGCCGCGCCGTGGGGGTGGTGGAGAACATCCAGGGGGACAAGGACCTGCGCGTCAGGGCGGAGTACGATGTGGTGACCGGGCTGCTCAATCGCGCCACCACGGAAGAGCTGGTCGCCAGCATCCTCGCGAAACCGGAGCCGTGCGTCAACTGTGTATGCGCCGTGGCGGACATCGACAACTTCAAGGCCGTCAACGACACCTACGGGCATCTCTGCGGCGACAAGGTGCTGCGTGAGGTTGGGGCGCTGCTGCGCAGCTGCTGCCGGCACAAGGACGTGGTGGGCCGTGTGGGCGGAGATGAGTTTGTGCTGTTTTTGCAGGACATTCCGGTACAGACCGCGGTGAAAAAGCTGGGGGATTTGGTACGCCAGCTGGGTCAGATGCCGCTCCGGCTCCCGGAGGGCCAAGTGACGGTGTCTCTCAGTGTCGGACTCTGCTCCGTCACAGGGGAGGACACCACCTATGCCGCCGCCTTTGATAAGGCGGACAAGGCCCTCTACAGGGCAAAGCACAGAGGAAAGGGCTGTGTGGCGGTCTATCATCCGGCGGATGCCTGACCGTCCCCGGCCGGAGCGGGGCCGGGAAAAGCCCCCGGGCGAACGTCGTTCGCCCGGGGGCTTTTTGTTTTCTGTCTGCGGGGTACCTTTTGGGAATGATGGAATAAGATAGGATAGACTAAAAAGCGGAGGAGAACACCTATGAGATCAGAACTGAATGTTTGGGTCGTGGGAGGAGATATGCGGCAGGCAAAGCTGGCTGAATTGCTCCGCGCGGATGGGCACACGGTACATACATTTGCCTTGGAGAAGAATCCGGAGCCCGGCGGGGTGCCCATGGCGCCCAGCCTAGCGGGGGTGGAGCTGGCCCACTGCGTGGTGCTGCCTTTGCCGGTCATGTCGGGGGAGGGAGAGACGCTCAACACCCCATTGAGCGCCGTTCCTCACACACTTTCGGAGGTCATGAACGCACTGCGGCCCGGCCAGGTGGTCTGCGCCGGAAAAGTGCCCCGCCGGGCGGAAGAGCTGGCCGCGGCGCGTGGACTTCGGCTCTTCGACTATTTTGCCCGGGAAGAGCTGGCGGTGGCCAACGCCGTGCCCACCGTGGAGGGGGCCCTACAGATTGCCATGGAGGAGCTACCCATCACCCTGCACGGCGCCCGGGTCCTGGTCATTGGCTACGGGCGGGTCGGCAAGCTGCTGACCCACCGCCTGTGGAGCTTGGGCGCCCGGGTGAGTGTCTCGGCGCGTAAGTGCGCCGACTTGGCCTGGGCGGAGGCCTATGGCTACGGCACGGAGCACACAGAGCGGCTGGAGGGCTGGCTCTGCGGATATGACCTGGTCATCAACACGGTTCCGGCCAGAGTGCTGGACGCCGCCCGCCTGGCGGACCTGAAGCCAAACTGCCTGGTGATTGACCTGGCCTCGCTGCCCGGCGGCGTGGACCTGGAGGCGGCGGGGCACCTGGGGACCAAGGTCATCTGGGCTCTCTCCCTCCCCGGGAAGGTGGCGCCGGTGACCTCGGGAAAGTATATCCAGGACACCATCTACAATATTTTAGAGGAGGTGGGAGTATGAGCGAAGGGACACTGCGGGTTGGCTACGCCTTTTGCGGCTCCTTTTGTACATTCGACAAGGCGATGACGGCGCTGGAGAAGGTGAAGGCACGGTATGGAGATGTGTACCCCATTGTCTCGGAGACCACCGCCGCCACCGACACCCGGTTTGGCGCCGCCCACGACTTTATGCGGGAGATGGAGCGCATTTGCGGCAGGCGGGTTATCTCGTCCATCACCGCCGCGGAGCCCATAGGGCCAAAGAAGCTGCTGGATGTCATGGTGGTGGCGCCCTGCACGGGCAGTACCCTGGCCAAACTGGCCACCGGCGTCTCCGATGGCGTGGTGCCCCTGGCGGTTAAGGCCCATCTGCGCAACGGGGGGCCTGTGGTGATTGCCGTCTCCACCAATGACGGGCTGGCCGCGTCGGCCCATAACATCAGTACATTGCTCAATCGCAAAAATTGCTACTTCGTGCCCTTCCGTCAGGATGCTCCGGAGGAAAAGCCAACCTCATTGTTGGCGGAGTTCAAATTGATCCCGGAGGCCATCGAGGCGGCCATGGGGGGGAGGCAGCTCCAGCCGGTGCTGCTGGGCGCGGAGCCTGACGGCGCCCCGCCGTCAAGGCAGGGAGATTGAACTGCGCTCCACAGGCCGCTCGGAGAGCTGATAGCACGCCTCGTCAGGGGCGTAGAGGGACTGCGCCTCAAAGAGGAGAAGCGAAGCGCCCTCTGCCGGTGTCTCCGCCTCCCCCGCGGGGGAGGGGAGCACGTCCCATGTGCCGACCGTCCGGTCCAGCGCCACCAGGTGGGTCCGGCCCTCCTGCACGACCGTGAGAAGAAGCGTGCCGTCCTCCGCCGCCCCCGCGTCCGAGGTGCCGGGCAGCAGGTATTGCTCATACACCTTGCCCATCCGGTCCACGGTCATAACGCCGCCGCTTGTGCGCGGGGTTGTGAACACCGGGAGGGAATAGGTGAGGTAAAGACCATCGTCCGAGAGTGCCTGGAACAGGCCGCCGCCCAGTTCGGGACGGCAGGAGTACCATCTGACATCCCCCGCGCTGTCCACCGCGAACGCGGGAAAGGCCCCGTCGGCGGAAGCCAGGCATCAAACGCCCCCCTGCGGCAGCCCCAGTCCCCC
>CAYPZF010000075.1:0-5678 GCA_964415275.1 uncultured Oscillospiraceae bacterium
TAAAACTAGTCGCGAGTGGTTGGTTCGGTATGCGGCGGGCGACGCCCGCCGCCTGTATGCGGCCCAAGGTACGCAAGGAGGCCGGGAAAAGCGTCCTGGAAAAAATCACCCCCCTGTGGAGGCGCTTTGGATTCATACAGAAATACATCCTCAGAAACATCTTCCGCAACAAGACGCGGATGACCATCTGTGTCATTGGCGTGGCCTGCTGTATGACCCTGGTCATGACGGCGCTGGGCATCTCAGACTCCATCGCCAACTATACGGATGTGCTCAGCGGCAAGGCGCAGAAATTCGACCTGCTCGTCACCCTGGACAGGGGGACCACGGAACACCAATACAAGCACCTGGCGGGCCTGAACGGGGTGACGGAGTCCCAGCGCTCAATGACCACGGGTGTGAAGCTGTTCTCCGCGGACAGGCAGTATACGACATATCTTACGATTACCGACGATGAAATAAGCCTGAAGCTCATCGACCCGTACGGTCCGACGGCGGCCAGCCTCCCGGAGGACGGACTCATCCTCGACCGGAAGATTGCCGACGCGCTGGGCGTGTCGGCGGGGGAGATCATCCGGGCAAAGGTCTACGGCGACAACCGCTATTACGAGATGAGAGTGGCCGATGTCATCCAGAACATTGAGGGGGCATATGTGGGGCGCACCTTCTGGAGGGGCATGGGGAAGGGCTTCGCGCCCACAGTACTGTATTTGAAAACAGACGACCCCGCCGCCGTTGACGCGCGCCTGAGGGACTTCCAGTTCGTAGAAAACATCCAGGACAAGAACAGCGTGATGGAGGCCGCCAGAGCCAGCATCGCGAGCATTGTCTCCATCGTCACCATCCTGATTGTCTTCGGGGGCCTGCTGGCGTTCCTGGTGTTGTATAATCTGGGGATCGTGAGCTTCTACGAACAGATCCGAAGCCTCGCGACGCTGATGGTCCTGGGCTTCTATGACAGGGAGATCAGGCAGCTGGTGCTCACGGAAAACATCATATTTGCGCTGCTGGGCATCCTGCTCGGCGCGTTCCCCGGCTATGTCCTCACCGGTTTAATCTTGAATACGATTGAGATGGCGAATTTACAGACCTTTGTCAGGCCGCTGTCCTATCTTCTCTCCGGCATATTGACGCTGTCGTTCGCGTTTCTGGTCAATCTGATGCTCGGAAGGCAAATGAGAAAGATAGACATGCTGGGCGCGCTGAAAAGTGTGGAATAATCTTGGGAGAAGAGTGTACATGAAAAGAAAAAGACATCTGTTGCTGGCGGCCCTGTTCGCAATGACAAGCGCTTTGTCCGCGTGTGGGCGCTCCGCCGTGACCACCGAGCATCCCGTCGTCGGAGACATCAGAGACACCGTCGATGAGAGCGGGACGGTTTATTACGCCGAGCACTATACCATTACATCCTCCGTCAGCGGGCGCATCGCCACCTGCAGCTTTGAGGCCGGGGATCTGGTGGAGCGGGGCCAGACACTCTATACCATAGAGGATACGGACCTTTCCAACCGGATTTCGAGCGCCCAAATCAGCCTTGACACGGCCAGGGCCGCCCACCGCCAGGCCGCAGGCGCGGCGGAGGACCTGTCGGTCAAGTCCTATCAGCCGGGCATGGTCACAGAGGTGTACTGCGCGGCGGGCGATTACATATCGACCGGCAGCCGGGTGGCCCGGGTCGTGGACAGCACCCGCCTGAAGCTGACGCTGGCATACGCCGGGACGGAGGCCATCCAGCCCGGGGCGGCGGCGGCCGTATCGGTGTCCGGCGACAGTACGGAGCTCGGGGGCACAGTGACAAGCATTTACGGCCAGACAACAGTGTTCGACGGCCGGCAGACGGGGGTCTTTGTTGAGATCACGTTTGACAACCCCGGCGCGCTGAAAAGCGGGGAGACGGCGACCGCCATGATAAACGGCGCCGCCCCCATCGCGAGTGGGACCATCGAATACGTGACGGACCATGAAATCCACTCCACCGGGACAGGCCTGGTCACGGAAATCAAAGCGCCGGCCGGAAGCGTGGTCTCGCCGGGCTCGGTCATTCTCCTTGTCAAGAACGACGCCGTGACCAACGCCGTGACCAACACAGGGCTGGGCGTCAGCAACGCGGAGGAGGCGCTGCGGCAGCTCAACAGCGCGCTGGACGACTACACCGTCAAGGCGCCCGTAAGCGGCACCATCCTGGAGCGGACCGCCAAGGCCAGCGACATCGCGGCAGCCGCCGCCCCCCTGGCCATCCTCTCCAGCGGAGACACCGTACAGGTTGAGGTGGACGTCGATGAAAAGTATATCTCCAAGGTGGCCCTGGGGCAAAGTGCCGTCATCACCCCGACCTCCGGCGAGGGCGGCGCGGTTTACAACGGGGTGGTCAAAGAGATCAGCGACAGCGGCACCGTCACAAACGGCGTGACCTACTACACGGTAACGCTTACCCTGGATCGCCAGGACGGCCTGATGGACGGTATGAATGTAGACGTTTCCATTCTCATAGAGGCAAAGGAGCACTGCCTGCTCGTGCCCAAGGCCTACCTGATGAACGGCAGCCAAATTGAAGTCCTGGAGCATGGAAAAACGGTTGTAAAAGACGTTGTGGTGGGCATTACAGACAGCCGATACGCTGAAATCGTCAGCGGGCTCTCAGAGACCGACAGCATTGTTTCAAAATAGCCCCCGGACCCGCGACAGCCTGTGGAACATGCCGTCCTTTTCAGGACGGCATGTTTTTATGCGCGCGGGCGGGCGCGGCCGTGCGGCGCGGTTCCCCACCCCGTGGGGAAGCACGCGAAGCGGCGCCCCCCCGTGGGATAAATCGTACGTTCGATGGCAAGACTAAGCAATAAAACAAAACGAAGGCGGTGAAGGCGGTGTGAATGTAGCCGTTGGCAAGAGCATTCCGCGCAAGGAGGCCTGGGATAAGGTAACGGGAAGGGCGCGGTACACCGACGACCTGCCGGTCACAGGCGTGCTTTCCGCCAGGCTCCTCACCAGCACACGCGCGCACGCGATGATCCTGCGCATCGACATCTCCAAGGCGCTGGCGGTTCGGGGGGTCAAATCCATTTTGACGGGCGGGCAGTGCCCGGAGCGTTTCGGCCCCCTGATGCTGGACAGGCCCGCGCTGGCCCGGGACGTTGTGCGCTATGCCGGGGAGCCGGTGGCGCTTGTGGTGGCCCAGGATGAGCCGGCCGCGGAACAGGCGGTCCGCCTGATCGGCGTCGAGTACGCCCCCCTCCCGTTTGTGCTGACGCCCTCCCAGGCGCTGGCGAGCGGAGCTGTTTTGGTACACAGTCAGCCAAATGGATACAAGAAGCTCGTGGGCGATGTCTACCCCGAGACGGGGACCAATGTCGCCAGCCGCTACAAAATACGCAAGGGCGACGCGGGGCAGGCCCTCGCCGGGTGCGATGTCGTCGTGCGGCGCCGCTTTTCCCTGCCGCCCTCCGACCACCTGGCCATGGAGGTGAGGACGGCGCGGGCTGAGATCTCCTCGGATGGAACGGTGCTGATTACCACCGCCTCCCAGGCCCCATATACGGTCCGGACACAGATTTCAGAGGCGTTTTCCATTCCAACCGGCCAAATAAAGGTTCAGGTTCCGCTGGTTGGAGGGGGCTTCGGCGGAAAGGCCCCCGTCTTTCTGGAGCCGTTGGCCTTTCTGGCCTCACGCAGTGTCGGGGGCCGGGCGGTCCGTCTGACCATTCCGAGGGAACAGGATATGGCCTCCGCGCCCTGCCGCATCGGACTGGAGGCGGAGCTTCGCCTTGGCGCCACTCGGGAGGGCGTGATACAGGCCGCCGAAATGGTCTACTGGCTCGACTGCGGGGCCTACACCGACATCTCGCCCAATATGGCAAAGGCCATCGCGGTGGACTGCACCGGCCCCTATCACATAGAGCACCTCTCCTGTGACGCCCTGTGTGTCTATACGAACCACACCTACTCCACCTCCTATCGGAGCTTTGCCCACGAGTCCTATACCTTTTGCGTCGAGCGCACCATGGACGCGCTGGCCCGCAAGTGCGGCCTGGACCCGCTGGAGCTGAGGATCAAAAACGCCATTCGCCCGGGCAGCCTGACCCCCACCCAGGTTGTGTGTACAGACAGCCTCATGGGCAACCTGACCGAATGCCTGAACAGGGTGAAGCCCCTGTCGGAGTGGGACGGCGGGGCCCCCGCTGTGGTGAAGCAGAACACGGTGCGGGCAAAGGGCGTGGCCTGTTTCTGGAAAACAGAGAACCCCCCTACCGACGCGATTTCCGGCGCGATGGTCACCTTAAATCCCGACGGGAGCGCCAACCTCAACACCGGGGTTGTGGAGATGGGGTCGGGGGGGCAGACCGGTCTGGCCCAGGTTCTGGCCGAAAAGCTCGGCATCGACACCGGGCAGGTGCACGTGGTGATGCCTGTGGATACCCAAACCGCGCCGGAGCACTGGAAAACAGTTGCCAGCCTGACCCACTATATGGCCGGCCACGCGGTGGTCCGCGCGGCAGACGACCTCATCGGGCAGCTGCGCCAAAACGGCGCCCAGGCCTTTGGGTGCGACGCCGGGGAAGTCGAGGTCTCCAACGGCCGGGTGTTCCCCAGGAGCGCGCCCGAGCGGTTCATCGCCTTCAAGGACATCGTGCAGGGCTATCAGTCCCCGGCGGGGGAGTCCATCGGGGAGCCCGTGCTGGGGCGCGGCAGCTTTATGCTCAAGGGCCTGAGCACCCTTGACCCCCAGACCGGCCGGGGCAAGACCGGACCCGCCTGGACCCTCGGCGCCCAGGTCGTCGAGGTAGAGGCGGACCTGAACACCTTCTCCTACCGGATACTCTCGGCCTCCACCGCGATAGACGTGGGCGCCGTCATCAACCCGGAGCTGATGCGCGGCATGGTGGCGGGCGGCATGTCCATGGGGGTCAGTCTGGCCAGCCGGGAGGCCTTTTCTTACGACGGGCAGGGCATCCCCCAAGCGCCCAACCTGCGCACCTACAAGCTGCTGCACATCGGGCAGGAGCCGGATTACCGGGTGTGCTTTGTGGAGACGCCCGAAACAGAGTCCCCCTACGGCGTCCGCAGCTATTCCGAGCACGGAATCATCGGCATCCCGGCCGCCTTGGGGAATGCCTTGTCGGCCGCGTTTGGAAGGGACTTTTTGTCCCTGCCGCTTACACCCGAGCGCATCCGGGGGAAGTGCGAGGGGGGCCGCGCATGATTCCATTTGACTTTGTCTACTGCCGCCCGGACACGCTGGAGGAGGCCTATGAGGCCTTCCGCCAACTGCGGGCCGAGGGCAAGCGCCCTGTTTATTACGCCGGGGGCAGCGAAATCATCACCACGTCCCGGGCCGGAAGCATCGAGCCCGGCGCCGTCATCGACATCAAGAGAATCCCGGACTGCCGGGTGCTGTCTATAGAGGACACGGAACTGCGGATAGGCTCCGCGTGCACCCTGAATCAAATTAAGGAGTCCAGGCACTTCCCGCTTCTGACCCTGACCTGCGGGAGGATCGCGGACCACACGAACCAGTGCCGGATTACCCTGGGCGGCAACCTGTGCGGGACCATCATCTACCGGGAGACCAGCCTGCCCCTGCTGCTTTCGGACGCGTCGGTCACCTTATTGGGGGACCACGGATTGCGGACGGTGCCCTTCCGGAGTGTGTTTCTCGGACGGATGCGGCTGGCCCCCGGTGA
>CAYPZF010000076.1:0-4120 GCA_964415275.1 uncultured Oscillospiraceae bacterium
GAACCGCACATAGGCCACCTCGTCCACGCTTTTCAGCCGGTCCATCGCCAGCTCTCCGATGCGGGCGGAGGGGATTTCCTGTTCCATGGCATTTTGCAGCTCCTGCTCAATTTCGTCGGCGGCCTTTTCCAGCGTGGAGAGGGAGACCGAGCGCTTTTCGCAGGCCTTGAGCATACTGGCCAGCAACTTGTTCTTGTCAAAGCTCTGACGGCTGCCGTCCTTCTTGACGACGAGAAGGGGGAGGCTCTCTACGTTCTCGTAGGTGGTAAAGCGCTTGCGGCAGGAGAGACACTCCCGACGGCGGCGGATGCTGGTGCCCTCGTCTGTCGGGCGGGAGTCCACCACCTTGCTCTCCGGATTGGCGCAGTAAGGGCATCTCACAGTCAACGGCCTCCTTATCATTCCAAAGAAAGAACTGAGTGTATTGTATCATAGATTTGAACCATATGGAATCTTTTTGCCTGTGTCAGGGGTCCTTGGCGCGGCAAGTCCGCCCGCCCGGCCTGGGGCTGCGGAGCGCCTACGCTTCATACCCCTCCGGGTGCCCGGTGTGCCAGCGCCAAGCCGAGGCGATGATGTCGTCCGGATTGGTGTACCGCGGCTTCCAACCCAGTACCTCCATGGCCTTTTGGCTGGAGGCCACCAGCACGGCGGGGTCACCGGGCCGCCGGCCCTCTTCCCGTACGGGAATGGGCGCGCCGGTCACACGGCGCGCGGCCTCAATGATCTCCCGGTTGGAAAAGCCCTTGCCGTTGCCCAGGTTAAAGGCGGCGGAGGGGTTTCCGGCCCGCAGATAGTCCAGCGCCAGGACATGGGCGTCCACCAGGTCGCTCACGTGGATATAATCCCGAATGCAGGTCCCGTCCGGCGTGGGATAGTCGGTGCCAAAGAGGGAGAGACTGTCCCGCTTTTCTTGGGCCACGGCCAGCACCAGGGGGATCAGATGGGTCTCAGGGCGGTGGTCCTCGCCCAAATCGCCGCTCTCGTGGGCGCCCGCCACGTTAAAATAGCGCAGGGCGCAGTACTTCAGTCCGTGGGCGGCGTCGCACCAGCGGAGCATCCGCTCCACCAGCAGCTTGCTCTCCCCGTAGGGGTTGGTGGGCGCCTGAGGGTGTGCCTCATCCACGGGGGTATACACCGGCTCCCCGTAGGTGGCGGCGGTGGAGGAGAAGATGAGGTAAGGCACCTTATGGTCTGCCATGACTTCCATCAGTGTGAGTCCGCCCGCCACATTGTTGCGGAAATAGACCTCGGGTACCGTCATGCTCTCTCCCACTAAGGAGAAGGCGGCAAAGTGGATGACCGCCTCTATGTCTTCGGTGGAAAAGACGCGCTCAAGAAAGGCCCGGTCGGACACGTCACCCTGGTAAAACCGTCCGCCCCGCAAGGCCGCCCGGTGCCCCTTGACCAGATTGTCCGCCACCACAACGTCGTCGCCCCGGTTGAGCAGGGCGGCCACGCAGTGGCTTCCGATATACCCGGCGCCGCCTGTCACCAAAATTGCCATAATAGCACCTCCTAAAACAGGTCCAGCAGAAAGGAGCCCATGTTCTCCATCGCCTGCTGGGCTTTCTTCATGGGAAACATCTGAAACACGTGCCACAAATCCTCCCAAATCTCCAGCCGGCAGGGCACCCCCGCCTGGACCAGCCCGTCCCGCAGGCGGATGGAATCGTCCCGCAGGATCTCGTTGCTCCCCGCCTGGATGAAGACGGGCGGGAACCCGGAAAAATCGGCAAAGAGGGGAGAGAGGAGCGGGTCGGAAAAGTTGTGGGCCCCCGCGTAGATTTGCCGCGTTGCGTGGACATAGTCGAGGCTGAGGATGGGGTCGAGCGTGGCCTGGGTTTTGTAGGACTGACCGCTGCAGGTCATGTCGGTCCAGGGGGAGAAGAGCACCAGCGTCCCCGGCAGCCGCCTCTTCTGCTCCCGCAGCTTCAGCGTCAGGGCCAGGGCCAGGTTCCCGCCGGCGGAGTCCCCCATGACCACCACATCCCGGGCGCCGTATCCCTGGTGCATCAGATAATTCCACACCAGAAGCGCGTCCTCCAGGGCGGCGGGGTAGGTGTGCTCCGGTGCCAGCCGGTAGGCAAACGAGAGCACCTCGTATCCCGTGGAGTGGGAGAGCTTGGCCCCCAGAATGCGGGCATACCCCAGGCTGCCGCTGGTGTAGCCGCCGCCGTGGCAATAGAGGATGACCCGGCGGTGGTCGTGTCCCCGATCCGGCTTGACCCAGGCTGCCGGGATGTGCCGGATGGAGAAGGTCTCCCAGCTCATTCCAAGCATGGGCGCCACCAGACGGCCCAGAAGCTCCTGCCCCCGGCGCTGCCGCTCAAAGTCCTCCGCGGTAAAGCCGTCCGGCGAAATGGCGCTGTGCGCCGCCTTCAGCGCCACCATCATGCGGCGCTGCCGCCGCTGGGAGATTGGGAGCTCCTCAGAAGCGGAATATTTCTGACGCTTGTATCCCATTGCGCCCTCCTTCATACGCGACAGGCGGAGTGCCGGCCGCGGTCCTGTTCTGTCACACAGTATAGCATACCATATACCGCAATGCACGCAAATCCTTCCGCAGCGGCGGGGGTCCTATTTTTCCGTTGAGATTCCCCTATGCACGTGCTATAATAAGCTGATTATACGTATAATGGTATGTATTAAGATAAAGAGGTGTTAGGATGAAGATCGTGGTCTTGGCGGGCGGACTGAGCCCGGAGCGCAATGTCTCTCTCTCCACCGGCACGGTGGTGTGCGAGGCGCTGCGCGGCAATGGCCATCAGGCCGCCCTTGTGGATATGTATTTTGGCACGGAGGGGCTGGACGGCCCCCCGGAGGCGCTGTTCCGCGCCCCGCTCTCCCAGTCCGGCCGGGTGGTCAGCCCCACCGCCCCGGATCTGGAGGCGGTAAAGGCCGCCCGTAAAAGCAAGGCGCCGGGGATGTTCGGCCCCGGTGTGCTGGAGCTGTGCCGCATGGCCGACCTGGTCTTTCTCGCCCTGCACGGCGCCTGCGGGGAGGACGGCCGGGTCCAGGCCGCCTTCGATCTCCTGGGCATCGCCTATACCGGGTCCGGCTACCTGGGCAGCGCCCTGGCCATGGACAAGGACATCACCAAGCGTGTCATCGCCGGCCTGGGGGTGGACACCCCCACGTGGGAGGCGGTGAACTACACGGCCGCCGACGTGGACCGGCTCACCAGCCGGACCGCGGTGCCCTGCGTCATCAAGCCGGTGAACAGCGGCTCCTCCATCGGCGTGTACATCGCCCATACGAAGAAGGAGCTCCACAAAGCGCTGGTGGACAGCCTGGCCTTTGGCGGCCGCGTTGTGCTGGAGCGGTATGTGGCCGGGCGGGAAATTCAGGTGGGCATCTTGGCGGACCAGGCCCTGCCCTCCATTGAAATTATCCCCAAGGCCGGGTTTTATGACTATGAGAACAAGTATCAGCCCGGCGCCGCGCTGGAGGTCTGCCCCGCCGACATCCCGCCCGAGGTGGAGACCCGTGTGCGGTCCGCCGCGCTGAAAGTCTACCACGCCCTGGGCCTCTCGGTGTACTCCCGGGCCGACTTCATCCTGGACGAGGCGGGCACCCCCTGGTTTTTGGAGATTAACACCCTGCCCGGCATGACCCCCACCAGCCTCCTGCCTCAGGAGGCCGCCAGTGCGGGCATCGGCTATGCCGAGCTGTGCGAGCGTATTCTGACCGCCTCGCTGGAGGCGAGGGCGCAGGGAAGGTGAGGTGCTTCTATGGAACCCATCACGATAAGAGAAATCATAGAGGCTGTCGGCGGCTCGCTGTTGGGGGAGCCCCCCGACCTGGAGACGGCCATCACCCGCGTGTTTATCGACAGCCGTAAGCCGGATCCCGGCGCCCTGTTCATTCCCCTGGTGGGGGAGCGGTTTGACGGGCACGCCTTTATCAACGATGCCCTGGAGCAGGGCGCGGCGGGCTGCTTCACCATGCGGGAGCGGGAGAGCTACCTGCCCGAAAAGTTTTACATCAAGGTGCCCGGCACCCAGAAGGCCCTGCGGGACCTGGCCAAGTACTACAAGCAGAAGTTCCGCATCCCCTTCATCGGCATCACGGGCAGGACGGTATCCACACTTGAAAATGCGAAAGCGAAACTGGAAAA
>CAYPZF010000076.1:4130-5525 GCA_964415275.1 uncultured Oscillospiraceae bacterium
GGCAGCACGGGGAAGACCACCACAAAGGATATGGTCTCCGCCGTGCTGAGCGAACGGTTCAAGGTGCTCAAAACCGATGGGAACTTCAACAACGAGGTGGGGCTTCCCCTCACGCTCCTGCGTCTCAACAGCACCCACGAGCTCTGCGTCTTGGAGATGGGGATGAACCATTTTGGTGAGATTGAGTATCTCAGCAGCATCGCGGAGCCAGACGTGGCCCTCATCACCAACATCGGGGACTCCCACATCGAATTTCTGGGCAGCCGGGAGAACATCCTCAAGGCCAAATGCGAGATTTTCTCCCACATGAGGCCCGATGGTCTCGTCATCCTCAACGGGGACGACGAGCTGTTGGCCCCTCTGCGGCACAGCCTGCCGCAGCGGACGGTTTTGTGCGGCACCGGGGAGGGGCTCCAGTACAGGGCCGCCCATGTGGCCGGCGACGGAGAGCGCAACATATCCTTTGAAATCAACTCCCCCCGGGGGGCCTTTCCGGTGGAGGTGGCCGCCCTGGGTGACTATATGATTTACCCCGCCCTCATGGCGGCGGCGGTGGCCGAGCACTTTGGCATGACCGGGGAGGAAATCGCCGCCGGCATCCTCCGGTTTGCCCCCACCAAAATGCGCATGAACATTGTCCGGCGCGGGGACGACATCACCATTCTGAACGACGCCTACAACGCCAACCCGCAGTCCATGCGGGCGGCGGTGGAGGTGCTGGCCCAGGCCAAGGGGACGAAAAAAATCGCTGTCCTGGGGGACATGATGGAGTTGGGCTCCCTGGCCCCCGCCCTCCACGCCGGGGTGGGCGACTACCTGGGCAAGGCGGGGATAGACTGCCTGGTGGCCGTGGGCGACCTGGCAACGGACATTTACCTGGCCGCCTCCCAGGCGATGGTCCCTGCCGTATATTACTACAAGACAAAGCAGGAGGCCCTGCCCATCCTGGCGGAGCTCGTAGAGCCCGGTGCCACGGTATTGGTCAAAGCCTCCCGCGCCATGGAATTTGAGGAGCTTGTAGAGCACCTGAAGGAGATTACGCCGGACCCCTAGGGCAAAGAGACTCTGCCGCAGCTACGGCGCCCTCAAAAGGAGCTCCAGACGCTCGTCAAAGGGCGGATAGATCACACCCTTTTCTGTGACGATGCCGGTGAGCAGCTGGTTTGGGGTCATGTCCAGGGCGGGGTTCCAGACCCCCGTCCCCGCCGGCGCGGTGGCCGCACCGGCGCAGTGGGTCACCTCTGCCGGGTCCCGCTCCTCAATGGCAATCTCCTTCCCGCTTTTGACGGAGAGATCGACGGAAGAGGAGGGGAGCACGGCGTAAAAGGGGATGCCGTGATAATAGGCGGAGATGGCCAGGCCGTAGGTCCCGGTTGTATGGGTGAAATCGCCGTT
>CAYPZF010000077.1:0-5437 GCA_964415275.1 uncultured Oscillospiraceae bacterium
CTGGCGGCGGAGCTCTCCGCCGCGGGCCACAGCGCGGCTGCGTTTCAGGCCGACATGGCCGACCCGGCTCAGGTGGACGATCTAGTTGACAAAGTGTTGTGGTTTTTTTGTCGTATTGACACTTTGGTGTGCAACGCCGGGTGCTCGCTCTCAAAGCTGTTGGGCGATATGACCACCGAGGAGTGGCGGCGTTTGCTTGCCGTCAACCTGGACGGTGTATTTTACTGTTGCCGGGCGGTCTACCCCCATTTTGTCCGCAGAAAGGCAGGGCGCATCATCACCGTGTCCTCCGTGTGGGGGCTCACCGGCGCCGCCTGTGAAACTGCCTACTCCGCCTCCAAGGCGGGGGTCATCGGCCTGACAAAGGCGCTGGCCAAGGAGCTGGGACCCTCTGGAATTACAGTCAATTGTGTGGCGCCGGGCGTCATCTCCACCCGGATGAATGAGGGCTTGGACGCCGACGCGCTGGAGGCGCTCCGGGCGGAGACGCCTCTGGGAACCCTCGGCACACCGGAGGATGTGGCGGGCAGCATCCTGTTTTTGGCCTCCGACGCCGCCTCCTTCATCACCGGCCAGGTCCTCAGCCCCAACGGCGGGCTCGTGATTTGAATGCACCGGCCCGTTCCTTCGCCGACGTGTTCATGGACATTCTTGTCACTTTTTATAGTTGACAACCGTATGGCACAGGGATATAATTGTCAACAACCTTAAAAGGAGGTCACAATGAAATGAAAAAGTTCCGCATCTTAGCTCTTGCCCTTACCCTGGTGCTCTGCTTCGGGCTGATTGCCGGCTGCGTCGAGGATCTGCCGGACGTCAACGCCGAAAACGGCGTCATAATCGAATCCGACGATCCCGCCAGCGAGACCATCAAGGTGGGTCTGCTCGGCCCCGACACCGGTGACGTGGCGCAGTACGGCATCTCCGTGAAAAACGGCGTCAGGCTGTACATCAAGGAGCTCAACGCCGCCGGCGGCATCAACGGCAAGCAGGTTGAGCTGATCAACTACGACGAAGAGGGCGACCCCCAGAAGGCCATGACCGGCTACAACGCGCTGGTTGACGCCGGTGTCACCGCCATCATCGGCGACGTAACCACCGGCCCCACCAACGCCGTGGTGCCCCTGGCCGCGGAGGACAACATGCCCATGATCACCGCCTCCGCCACCGCCGCCTCCGTCACCTACGACGCTGAGACCGACACGGTGTACGAGAACATGTTCCGCTCCTGCTTCATCGACCCCTTCTCCGGCGAGAAGATGGCCGACTTTGCCTACAATGAGCTGGGCGTCGCCACCGCCGCCGTCCTCAACAACGTGGGCGACGACTACTCCGCCGGCTGCACCGAGGCCTTTGTGGCCAAGGCCGCTGAGCTGGGCCTGGAGATCGTGGCTCTGGAGAGCTACGCCGACGGCAAGGTGGTCGACTTCCAGGCGCAGCTGACCAACATCGCCGCCAAGAACCCCGACGTGCTCTTCATCCCCTACTACTATCAGACCATCGCCCTCGTCGCCCAGCAGGCCAAAGAGGTGGGGCTGACCGCCACCCTGTTGGGCGTGGACGGCTGGGCCTCCGTGCTGGACGCGGTGGCCGATGCCTCCGTGCTGGAAGGCGCTTATTACTGCTCCGGCTTCTCCGCCGCCGACACCTCCGAGTCCACCCAGGCTTTCCTGGCCGCCTATCAGGCGGAGTACGGTGCTGACCCCGGCATGTTTGAGGCCCAAGGCTATGACGCCGCCATGATCCTCTGCGCCGCCCTCGCCCAGGCTGAGGACGCCGATCTGGAGGCTGGCTCCGAGGACTACAAGCAGGCCGTAATCGACGCGATGAAGGCCACCGACATGGAGTGTGTCACCGGTCACGTCACCTATAACGAGTACAACAACCCCGAGAAGAGCGCCGTCATCATCAAGATCAGCGGCGGCGCCGAGGAGTTCTGGGGCAAGTTCTAATCTGCTTTGGGTCAATCCCAGACTGTCCCCGACCAGATCCGCGCGGGGGGAAGAGAAATCTTCCCCCCGCAGCGCTTGTTCCCGGACCCCCGATGGGCGTTTCCGCCTCCGCGCGGCGGCGGCCATCGGCTGTCCGGAATCTTCCGCGCCTTTACACCGGAAAAACACCTCTAACCCGAGGAGTGAATGTTCATGATTCTTCTGTCCCAACTTCTAAACGGCCTCCAGCTCGGCTCCATCTACGCACTGGTTGCCCTGGGATACAGCATGGTGTACGGCATCATCATGCTGCTCAATTTTGCCCACGGTGACGTTATCATGGTGGGCGGGTACATCGCGCTTCTCACCATGACCTCCGGCGCCCACCCCGCCCTCGCGGTGGTGCTGGCCATTCTGGGGTGCGCGCTGCTGTCCGTCACCATTGAAAAGGTGGCCTATGCCCCTCTGCGCTCCGCCCCCCGCATCTCTCTGCTCATCACCGCCATCGGTGTCTCCCTCTTTCTCCAGAACCTGGCCCAGCTGATTTTCGGCGCCCGCGGCCGCTCCTTCCCCAGCGCCAGCGTCATCCCCGCCGTTTCATGGATGGTGGGCGGGGTCAATATCTCTCTTACCGCCATCGTCACCATCTTCACGATGGTGATCTCTATGATCGTGCTTACAACCATGGTGCAAAAGACAAAGATGGGCAAGGCCATGCGCGCGGTGAGCGAGGACACCGGCGCCGCCCAGCTGATGGGCATCCATGTGAATAGTGTTATCACCTTTACCTTTGCCGTAGGCGCCACCCTGGCGGGCATCGGCTCCATTCTCTACTGCTGCCGGTACCCCATGGTCACGCCCATGATGGGTTCCATGCTGGGCCTGAAGGCCTTTGTGGCCGCCGTGCTCGGCGGCATCGGCTCCATCCCCGGCGCCATGCTGGGCGGTCTCGCCATCGGACTCAGTGAGGTGCTGGTCACCGCCCTGGGCGGTGTGCTGGGGCTGCCCCTCTCCTCCTGGACCGACGCGGTGGTCTTCGGCACCCTGATCATCGTCCTGCTCTTCCGTCCCACCGGCTTCCTGGGCCGGACCATGACGGAAAAGGTTTAGGGGGGGCGAAGATGGAGCAAAACAAACGCCGTATTCCCATGCCGCTGCGGTATGGCATCAACACCACCCTGCTGATTGCCCTGATTCTGGTCGGCAACCAGATGATTGCCCGCGGGGTGTTCAATCGCGCCCAGACCTTCGTCGTCCTCCAAATTGGCATCTACATTATTTTAGCGGTCTCGCTCAACGTGACCAACGGCTACCTGGGTCAGCTCGCCCTGGGTCACGCCGGCTTTATGGCGGTGGGCGCCTACACCAGCGCCCTGCTTTGGAAGTCCCTCCCCCTCACCGGCCTGCCCGCCATCGTGCTGGGCATCCTGGCCGCCGGTGTCGTAGCCGCCCTATTCGGCATCCTCATCGGCATCCCCGCCCTGCGGTTGAAGGGCGACTACCTGGCCATCATCACCCTCGGCTTTGGTGAAATCATCCGGGTGTGCATC
Organism: uncultured Oscillospiraceae bacterium; assembly: GCA_964415275.1. Lineage (GTDB taxonomy): Bacteria > Bacillota > Clostridia > Oscillospirales > Oscillospiraceae > JAEWRY01. Next base: position 3,482 of record CAYPZF010000077.1, read on the forward strand.
ATCAACCTCCCCGGCCTGACCGGCGGCACCCCGGGCCTTCTGAAAATTCCCAAGCACTCCTCCTTTACCGTGATTTACATCTGCGTCATACTCACCTGTGTGGTCATCCACATGGTGATGAAATCCCGCCACGGGCGGGCCGTCCTCTCCATCCGGGAGAACGAGATTGCCGCCGAGAGCTGCGGCATCAAAACCACCTATTACAAGGTGATGGCCTTTTCCCTCGGCGCCTTTTTCGCCGGGGTGGCCGGCGCCCTCTATGCCGGGCTTCAGGGCAGCCTCTTCCCCCAGAACTTTGGTTTTGTGGAATCCATCAACATCCTGGTGATGGTGGTGCTGGGCGGCATGGGCTCCATGATCGGCTCCATCATCTCGGCCACGGTGCTGACCGCCCTTCCCCTGGCCCTGCAGTCGCTCAACGAGTACCGGATGATTATCTTTTCCCTGCTGCTGATTCTGGTCATGATCTTCAAGCCCTCGGGCCTGATGGGTACCTACGATTTCTCCTTGTCCCGGATCCTGGAGCGGCTCCTCAGTCTGGGACAGGCCAAGAAGGAGGTGCGGGACCAATGAGCAGCCAGCCGGACATCACCCGACCCAAGACCAAACTGGTCCCAGTCCCCAGCACCAACATCATCCCGGAGCGGGACGCCGACAAAACCCCGATTTTAGAGTGCCGGCAGCTGGGCATTGACTTTGGCGGCCTGACTGCCGTGGACAAGTTCGATATGGCCATCGGCCGCACTGAAATCGCCGGTCTGATTGGCCCCAACGGCGCGGGCAAGACCACAATCTTTAACCTGTTGACCAAGGTGTACCAGCCCACCCGGGGCACCATCCTGCTGGACGGCAAGGACTCCAACGCCATGAACACCGTCCAGGTCAACCAGGCGGGCATTGCCCGCACCTTCCAGAACATCCGCCTGTTCAGTAACCTGACCGTGATGGAGAACGTCCTGATCGGCCTGCACAATGAGATGCACTATAATTTGGCGGAGTCTGTTTTGCGCCTGCCCCACTTCTGGCGCGCCGAGCGGATCGCCCGGGAGCGGGCCTTGGAGCTGCTCTCCATCTTCGACATGCAGGATCTGGCCCGGCACAAGGCCGGTTCACTCCCGTACGGCGCCCAGCGCCGCCTGGAGATTGTCCGTGCCCTTGGCACCAACCCCGCCCTTTTGCTGCTGGATGAGCCCGCGGCCGGCATGAACCCCTCCGAGACCGCCGAGCTCATGGAGAACATTGTCAAGATCCGGGACACCTTCCAGATTGCCATCATGCTCATTGAGCACGACATGAAGCTGGTCATGGGCATCTGCGAGGGCATCTGTGTCCTCAACTTCGGCAAGGTCATCGCCAAGGGCACCGCCCAGGACATTCAGAACAATCCGGAAGTCATCGAGGCCTATCTGGGCACCCGGAAGGAGGCGTGAGGATGAGTATGCTGACTGTCTCCGACATCAATGTCTACTATGGTTCCATTCACGCCATCAAGGGGGTCTCCTTTGAAGTCAACGAGGGGGAGATCGTCACCCTGATTGGCGCCAACGGCGCCGGCAAATCCACCATCTTAAAAACCATCTCCGGTCTGCTCCACCCAAAAACCGGCTCCATCGAATTTTTAGGGCAGAAGCTGAACGGTACCCCTCCCCATAAGATTGTGCAGCAGGGCCTGGCCCAGGTGCCGGAGGGCCGCCGCATCTTCCTGCGGATGACGGTGGAGGAAAACCTGGAGATGGGCGGTTACACCCGCAGCGCCAGCGAAGCGGACGAGCGGCTGGAGCCGGTCTACCAGCAGTTCCCCCGTCTGATGGAGCGCCGCCGGCAGGTGGCCGGCACCCTCTCGGGCGGCGAGCAGCAAATGCTGGCCATCGGCAGGGCCCTCATGTCGAGCCCCCGTCTGCTGATGCTGGACGAGCCCTCCATGGGCCTGGCGCCCATCTTGGTGGACCAGGTGTT
>CAYPZF010000078.1:0-5278 GCA_964415275.1 uncultured Oscillospiraceae bacterium
ACCGGTATGGCGGCGACCAACTGCTTTGGGGTCAAGGGCATGGCTGTGCGCTCTAAGACCGATGGTTTGGTGCACCTTTTACGGCGCGAATCCATGGCCAAGGGCGTGAAAGTATATTACAATGACGATGCCACCGTGTCCATTGAGCTGCATATCGTAGTGGACAACGGTGTTAACCTGGTGGCTGTAGGCCGCTCCATTATGAACGAGGTGCGCTATATCGTCAGCCGTAACACCGGCGTGGAGGTCAAGAACGTAGACGTGTGCATTGACTCCATGGTAATCGGCTAAGTGCCCGACCAAAAGGAAGGAATATTCGATTATGAGACAGACTGTTGACGGTGGGCTGCTGGCACGGATGATCATCCACGCCTCAGCCTCCATCAATATACAAAAGCAGCAGATCAACGAGCTCAATGTATTTCCCGTTCCGGACGGGGACACCGGCACCAACATGAGCCTTACCATCGCCGCCGCCGCCAGCGAGCTGAAAAAGGGGCGGGCCAAAACAGTGGACGAGGTGGTCACCGCCACCGCCTCCGCGCTGCTCCGCGGCGCCCGGGGCAACTCCGGCGTCATCCTCTCCCTGCTCTTCCGCGGCTTCGCCAAGAGCCTGAAGGGGGCGGAGGAGATGGATGGCGCTGCCTTTGCCGTTGCCCTGGACTTCGGCGTGGCCACCGCCTACAAGGCGGTGATGAAGCCCGCCGAGGGTACCATCCTCACCGTCTCCCGCCTGAGCGCCGGCCGGGCCGCCTTGGCGGCCAGAGAAAACCGGGCCCTGGAGTACGTGCTGGAGGAGGCCCTCAAGGAGGGCCACGCGGCCCTGGCCGACACCATAAACCAGAACCCCGTGCTCCAGAAGGCCGGGGTGGTGGACGCGGGCGGCATGGGCTTTCTGGTCATCCTGGGCGGGATGCTGGATGAGCTGCGCGGCCTGCCCATGCCGGAGGAAGGCGGGGAGAGCGCCCCCGCGCCCAAGGAGCGTGCCGACTTCAGCGCCTTTGACGGGGCCGACATCCAGTTTACCTACTGCACCGAATTGATCTGCAGCCGGGACAATCAGCGGGACCCCGAGGCGCTGCGGACCCTCCTGAGCACCATGGGCGACAGCCTGGTCCTGGTGGACGACGATGAGATCATCAAGGTCCATGTCCACACCAACCACCCCGGCCAGGTCCTGGAGGAGGCCCTGAAATACGGCGCCCTGCTCACCACGAAGATTGAGAACATGCGGGAGCAGCACACCGAGGTGCTGGAGGAGGCCGCCCACGCCAGGGACGGGGGAGAGGCCCGCCACGTGGCGCCCCCTGAAAAGGAGCTGGGCGTGGTGGCGGTCTGCGCCGGGCCCGGCCTGGAGGCGGTGTTCCGTGACCTGGGGGCAGACGGCATCGTCAGCGGCGGCCAGACCATGAACCCCTCCACGGAGGACATTCTGCGGGAAATTGACCGCACCCCCGCCTCCGTGGTCTATGTGCTGCCCAACAACAAAAACATCATCATGGCCGCCCAGCAGTGCATCCCGTTCGCGGAGGGCAAGCGGGTGGTGGTGATTCCCACCGCCACCGTGCCCCAGGGCATCTCCGCCATGCTGGAGCTGGACCCGGACGCCCCGGAGGCCGACAACACCGCCGCCATGACCGAAGCCATCGGCCGGGTGCGGACCGCCGAAATCACCCATGCCGCCCGGGACTCCGACTTTGACGGGGCGGCCATCTCCCAGGGGGATTACCTGGCCCTCAGTGAGCACCAGCTCTTCGGCACCGACCGGGACATCGACGCCCTGCTGGATCGGCTGGCCCACGACGCGCCCCAGCAGGAGGCTGAGTTCATCACCCTCTTCTATGGAGAGGACGTCTCGGAGGAAGAGGCCCAGCGTGCCCAGGCCCAGTTTATAGCCGCGTGCCCCAACGCGGAGGTTACCTTGATTTCCGGCGGGCAGCCCGTTTACTATTATATCATCTCCGCGGAACAGGGCGAGTGACCTGACAGACGTGAGGGCGGCAATGCATTGCCGCCCTCCTTTTTCGCTGGTCAGCACAGGGAAGGAGAAGCCATATGTACGATTTTACCACCCTGAGGCCACGCCGGGGCGTGGGCGCAGAGAAGTGGAGGGGCCTGATTGACGCCGGCCTGGAGGATTCCGCCCTGGTCCCGTTTTCCGTGGCGGACATGGAATTTATCGCCGCGCCGGGCATTACCGCCGCCCTGACGGAGGCGGCGGCCTTTGGCATCTATGGCTATACCATGGCGGACGACCGCTATCTGGCGGCGGTTCAGAGCTGGATGGCCCGACGTCACCGCTGGACCATCTCGCCCGACTGGATTGTCAACGCCTTTGGCGCGGTCCACGCCATCAACCAAGCCCTCCACGCCTTCACCAGGGAGGGGGATCAGGTCGTCATCCAGACGCCGGTCTACAACCCCTTCCGGACCAGTGTGGAGGGCGCGGGCCGCCGGGTGGCCGAGAACCCCCTCCGCCTCACCGAGGCGGGCTACGAGATGGACTTTGAGGGGCTGGCCGCGCTGCTTGTCCAGCCCGAGACCACCATGCTCTTGCTCTGCTCCCCCCACAACCCTGTGGGCCGGGTCTGGACCCGGGCGGAGCTGTGCCGTCTGGCGGACCTCTGCCATCAGAACCATGTGCTGGTTTTCTCCGACGAGGTGCACTTCGACATGGTCCATTCCCCCCATCGGCACACCGTCTACGCTGCCCTGAAGGACACCGCGGCCCAAAACTGCGTGGTGGCCACCTCGGCCAGCAAGAGCTTTAACCTGGCGGGGCTTGCCACAGCCAACGTCATCATACCCAACGGGGCCCTGCGGGAGCGGTTTGTCCGGGCCGCCACCGGCTACACCGGGTTTTTTAACAATTATTTCGGGCTGACAGCCACCCGGGCCGCCTATGAAACGGGGGCAGACTGGCTGGACGCCCTGCTGCCCGTGCTGCGGCGCAATTTTACGCTGTGCCGCGGGTTTCTGGCGGAGAAGTTCCCCTCGGTCCGGGTCTGCCCCATGGAGGGGACCTATCTGATGTGGGCGGACTTCCGGTCCCTGGGCCTCACACCGGAGGAGCAGACCCGCTTCATGCGGGAGGACGCCCTGCTCTGGCTGGACGAGGGGCGGAAGTTCGGGGCCATGGGCGCGGGCTTTGAGCGGTTCAACCTGGCTTGTCCCACCTGGTGCGTGGAGGCGGCCATGGAACGGCTGGACCGGGCGGCGGCCCGGCGCGGGCTGCCCCGGTAGGCAGGACAGCCTCCGCAAGGGGCGGGACGTCGTCACATCCCGCCCCCGCAGCTCATACCCCCTTGTATTTTTTCCGTGTGGCGATGCCGCCGCGGATGTGGCGCTCCGCCTTGTTCTGCTCCAGCACTTCCTTCACCTGGCAGAAAAGAGGGCGGTTGAAGGTGGGCAGCCGCTCGGACAGGTCTTTATGCACCGTGGATTTGGAGATGCCAAATTGCTTCGCGGCTGTGCGCACCGTCGCCCTGTTTTCAATTATGTAAAGGGCCAGCGCGCAGGCCCGCTCTTCAATATTCCCTTTCAACTGGCAACACTCCCCGCAAGTATCGGTCTCATTGAGAAATGTATATGCGGGTGTGAAAGGGGATATGAGGGAAAAGCGGAGGGAACGGGCGTTATTCCAGACCGGTGCCCGGCGGCGCCCGCGCGCCCCCTTTGGACCGCGGCCCTTTTCGCACAGAAAAACAGGCGGGCCCGGCCGTGAAAAGGGGAGTTTGCCGTGGACAGAAGGCCAAATCTTTGATATATTATTGGATAGTTTACGGTTCGATTGAATGGGAGTGGGAGAGCGCTTATGGAGAAAGTGGGATTTGACAACGAACGATACATCAAGCTCCAGTCGGAGCGGATTCAGTCCCGCATCAGGCAGTTCGGTGGCAAGCTGTATCTGGAGTTCGGGGGCAAGCTGTTTGACGACCACCACGCCTCGCGGGTGCTGCCGGGGTTCCAGCCGGACTCGAAAATCAGAATGCTGGCCGCCCTGAAGCACGAGGCGGAGGTTGTCATCGCGGTCAACGCGGAGGACATTGAGAAGAGCAAGGTCCGCGGCGACCTGGGGATTACTTATGACGCCGACACCCTGCGCCTCATCGACGCCTTTCGCGGGTTCGGCCTCTATGTAGGCAGCGTGGCCCTCACCCAGTACGCCGGTCAGGTCGCCGCCACCGCCTTTCAGAAAAGGCTGGAGCTTTTGGGCATCAAGGTCTACCGCCACTATCCCATCGAGGGGTATCCCTACGACGTGCCCTTCATCGTGAGTGACGAGGGATATGGAAAAAACGAGTATATCGAAACCACCTGCTCCCTGGTGGTGGTCACCGCCCCCGGCCCCGGCAGCGGAAAGATGGCCACCTGCCTCTCCCAGCTGTACCATGAACATAAGCGCGGCATCCAGGCCGGCTACGCCAAGTATGAGACCTTTCCCATCTGGAACCTCCCCCTCAAGCATCCGGTGAACCTGGCCTACGAGGCCGCCACCGCCGACCTCAACGATGTGAATATGATCGACCCCTTCCATCTGGAGGCGTATGGTGAGACCGCCGTCAACTACAACCGTGACGTGGAGATCTTCCCCGTGCTGGACGCCATGTTCCGGCGCATTCTGGGGGAGTGCCCCTATAAGTCCCCCACCGATATGGGGGTGAATATGGCGGGGTTCTGCATTGTGGACGACGCGGTGGTACGCCAGGCGGCCTGCAATGAAATCATCCGCCGCTATTACAATGAGATGTGCAATCAGCGCCGGGGCAGCTCGGACGGTGCCGAGACCTTTAAGATAGAGCTGCTGATGAAGCAGCTGGGGCTCTCGGCGGAGAGCCGACCGGTGGTCCCCGCCGCCCTGGAGATTGCCCGGGTGCGGGGAGAGCCCGCCGCGGCGATGGAGCTGCCCGACGGGACGGTCCTCACCGGCAAGACCTCCCCGCTTTTGGGGGCCTCCTCCGCCCTGCTGCTCAACGCCCTCAAGCATCTGGGCGGCATCCCCAAGGAGGTGGACCTCATTGCGCCCACCATCATTGAGCCGGTGCAGGATTTGAAAATCAACTACCTGTGCAACCAAAATCCCCGGCTCCATACCGATGAGGTGCTGGTGGCCCTCTCCATCTGCGCCGCCACCGACCCCAACGCCCAGCTGGCCATGCAGCAGCTCCCAAAGCTGCACGGCTGCGAGGTCCACTCCACCGTCATTCTCTCTGAGGTGGACGAGGGCGTGTTCCGCAAGCTGGGCGCGCGCGTCGTCGCGGTCGAACCGCAGCCTGCG
>CAYPZF010000079.1:0-5270 GCA_964415275.1 uncultured Oscillospiraceae bacterium
GATGGCTATGATGTAGGACATCGCCTTCTTCAGGTTGTCGAAGATGCGGCGGCCCTCCCTGACGGCCACGACGATGGTGGCGAAGTTGTCGTCGGTGAGGACCATATCGGAGGCGCCCTTGGACACATCGGTGCCCGTGATGCCCATGCCCACACCGATGTCGGCGGCCTTGAGGGCGGGGGCGTCGTTGACGCCGTCGCCGGTCATGGAGACGATTTTACCCTGCCTCTGCCAGGCGGAGACGATACGCATCTTGTGCTCCGGGGAGACCCGGGCGTAGACCGCGATGTCCCTCACCTGCCCGCGGAGCTCCTCGTCGCTCATCTGCTCCAGTTCGGTGCCGGTGACGACCCTTCGGCCGTCCCCCAGGATGCCCAGCTGCTCGGCGATGGCGGCGGCGGTGATTTTATGGTCGCCGGTGATCATCACAGGGAGAATGCCGGCGGCCCGGCACTCAAGGACGGCCTGCCTGGCCTCCTCGCGGGGCGGGTCGATCATGCCCACCAGGCCGCAGAAGGTAAGACCGGACTCGGTGCCCGGAACGTCTGAGCAATCCAGAGCGTCCACGTCCTTATAGCCGAAGGCCAGGACCCGCAGGGCCTGGCGGGCCATCTGCTCGTTGGCCGCCTCAATGGGGGTGTGGTCGTCCAAAACGGCTGTGCCGTCCGGGGTGAGGCGGTTGACGCACCGGGAGAGGAGCACATCGGGCGCGCCCTTGACCAGCACGCGCTTTTTACCGTCTTCCAGGCTGATGGCCACGGTGGAGAGCTTCCGGTCGGAGTCAAAGGGGATTTCGGCGGCCCGGGTTCTGGCCTGGACGTCCGCCACGGTGACGGCCTCCCGCTTGACCAGATAGTCCAGCAGCGCGGTTTCGGTGGGGTCGCCCACAAACGCGCTGTTTTCACCGGCGGTGGAGTCGTTGCAGTGGAGCATGGCCTCATAGAGGCGGGTGTTGGGGGCGCCCCAGGTCCACTCCTGCAGGACGGTCATGCGGTTGAGGGTGAGCGTGCCCGTCTTGTCGGAGCAGATGACGTCGGTGGAGCCCAAGGTCTCCACCGCGGGGAGCCGGCGGATGATGGCCCCCTGCCCCGCCATGCGCTGCATGCCCATGGCCAAAACAATGGTAACCACCGCCACCATACCCTCAGGGATGGCGGCCACCGCCAGAGAGACGGCGGTGAGGAAGGAGTCGTTCCAAGGCTGATTGCGCAGAATCCCCGCCGCGAAGATGATGACGGCGACGGCAATCACCAGGTAGGACAGCAGGTTGGAGAGCTTGTTGAGCTTCTGCTGCAGGGGGGTGGCCTCCGCGCCGGCCGAGGTGAGCTGGTGGGCGATTTTGCCCATCTCGGTGTCCATACCGGTGCCCACCACCAGGCCGATGGCACGGCCGTAGGTGACCGCGGTGCCCAGGTAGGCCAGATTGAGCCGGTCGCCCAAGGGGGCGCCCTCCTCCACCGTGCAGCCGGCGTTCTTTTCCACGGGCACCGACTCGCCGGTCAGGGCGGCCTCCTCCACCTTGAGGGAATTGCTCTCCAAGAGCCGCAGGTCGGCGGGGATGGAATCGCCCGCCTCCAGCACCACCACGTCGCCGGGCACCAGCTCGGCGGCCGGGATTTTAACGGTGACGCCGTCCCGGATCGCCTTGGCGAAGGGCGCGCTCATCTCCTTCAGCGCCTCCAGGGCGGCCTCCGCCCTGGACTCCTGCACCGTGCCCATGACGGCGTTCAGAATGACCACCACGGCGATGATGGCCGCGTCGATCCACTCGTTCAGGAAACCGGAGATAAGGGCCGCGGCAATGAGCACCCAAATCATAAAGTCCTTAAACTGGAAGAGGAAGATGGAGAGCAGAGAGCGCTTTTTTCCCTCCACCAGTTTGTTGGGGCCATGCTCCGCCAGACGCGCGGCGGCCTCCTGATGAGAGAGCCCTTGGGCGCGGGTCTGCAGCGCGTCCATAGACGCCTGGGTGCTGCGTGTGTGCCAGATGTTTGACATGATACGCATCTTCACTTTCTGTGTTGAAAATAGGGGAAAAGTAAATGCTACTCCCACAGTGGGTAAATTATACTATCCTGACCATGCGGCGTCAATGGGTAGTTCGCTCAAAAACAGTGTTTCTATTGCCGACAGATTCTATACTGTATTGGATAAGATTGCAAACGGCCGGAGGATTTGTTACAATGGGAGCCTGAAAAGCGGAAGGGGAGAGACCGGCCATGCGCATGAGAAAGAAGAAAAACCTGGGGCCGCGCATGGCGCGGTGCGCGGAGCTTTTAATCGGGCATCCGGAGGAGCGCAGAGGCCGCTGGCGGGATCTGATGCCGGAGGCGGAGGCGCTGCGTCTGGAGCTTGGCTGCGGGAAGGGGCGCTTCACCTGCGAGACGGCGCAGGCGCACCCCCAGGTGCTGTTCATCGCGGTGGAGCGGGTGCCCGACGCTATGGTGATGGCCATGGAACGAGCGCGGGCCATGGAGCTGGCCAACGTCTTTTTCATCGACGGAGACGCGGCCGGGCTGGGGGACTGTTTTGCCCCCGGCGAGGCGGACCTGATTTACATTAATTTTTGTGACCCGTGGCCCTCCAACCGCCACGCGCCCAGACGGCTCACCCATCCGGACTTTCTGCGCGGGTACCGGCAGATGCTGCGGCCCGGGGGAGAGATCCGATTCAAAACCGACAACAGGGACCTGTTTGAGTGGTCTCTGCTCCAGTTCGAAGAAACGCGGTACACCCTCCTCTGCGTCACCCGAGACCTGCACGCCGATGGGATACAGGGCGTTATGACCGACTATGAGGAGAAATTCCACAGTCAGGGACTGCCCATCCACCGCTGTGTGGCGGTCAGGGAAGGGCCGTAAAGAGAGAAACAGGCCCCGGAAGGCAGATGCCTTCCGGGGCCTGTGTGATTGCGCCGGGCGCCTCCGGCCGCGGCCGCCGGAGCGGGGTCAGATCCCCTTGAGCAGCGCCTCCCCCACGGTGAAGATGTCCCCCGCGCCCACGGTGAGCACCAGATCGCCCGGGCGGATGCTCTCCTCCAGGTATTCGGTGAGGGAGCGCAGGGTGGGGAAGTAGCGCGCGCCGGGGATTTGGGCCGCCAGGTCCCGGGAGGAGATGCCGACGTCGTTTTCCTCCCGGGCGGCAAAGATCTCGGCCAGCAGGGTGACGTCCGGGGTTTTGAGCACCTGGACGAAGTCGTCGAACAGAGCCTTGGTGCGGGTGTAGGTGTGGGGCTGGAAGGCGCAGACCACCCGCTGGTACCCCAGGGTTCTGGCGGTGTCCAGCAGGGCCTTCAGCTCCACCGGATGGTGGGCGTAATCGTCGTAGACCTCCGCGCCGCGGCAGCTGCCCTTGTGCTCAAAGCGGCGGCCCACGCCCCGAAAGGCGCCGAGTCCCTCGGATACGGCGGCGGCGGGGAAGCCCAGAGCGATGGCGGCGGCGGAGGCGGCCAGGGCGTTTTTTACGTTGTGCAGGCCGGGCACCCGGAGGGAGACCCGGGCAAAGAACCGGCCGCGGTCTATCACGTCGAAGGAGGGTAGGCCGTTTTCCCAGGTCAGGCGGGCGCTGTGTACGTCGCCCTGCTCCAGCCCAAAGGTGAGCACACGGCGGGTCTCGCCGGCCAGCGCCGCCATGGTGTTCTCATCCTCACGGTTGGCCACAATACAGCCGGTCTCGGGCACCAGGTCGGCAAAGGTGCGGAAGGAGTGCATGATGTCCTCCAGGTCGTGAAAAAAGTCCAGATGGTCGGCCTCAATGTTGAGGATGACCGCCACGGTGGGGAAAAAGGAGAGAAAGGAGTTGCAGTACTCACAGGACTCCAGGATGATGGTGTCCCCCCTGCCCACCCGGTGGCCGGCCCCCAGAAGGGGGAGGGTGCCGCCGATCATCACGGTCGGGTCGGCCTGGGCCGCCATGGCGATGTGGGTGCACATGGAGGTGGTGGTGGTCTTCCCGTGGGTGCCTGAGATGCAGAGGGCGTTGCGGTAGCTGCACATGAGAGCGCCCCAGGCCTGGGCCCGCTCAAAGACGGGAATGCCCGCCTGGCGGGCGGCCAAGATCTCGGGGTTGCTGTCGTGGACGGCGGCGGTGCGGATGACCAGGTCGGCCCCCGCCACGTTTTTGTCCTCGTGGGACGACGCGATGGGAATCCCCAGAGCGCGCAGATGGACCACCCCGGCGCCCTCGTGGAGGTCGGAGCCGGTGATACGAAGCCCCATTCCCAGAAGCACCTCGGCAAGCGGCGCCATGGAGACGCCGCCAATCCCCACCAGGTGGGCGTGGCGGCCGGGTTTTATATAGTCATGGATGCTGGTTGCGGCCATGGGTTTACACATCCCTTTGATAAGTTTATAATAGAAGCATAAAGTCACTTTATTATAAACCATTATAGGTATTTGGCAAGCGGAAAATACCATAAGGCGGTGAGAAAATGAAACGGTCTGTCCTGCCGGATTACGTGGCGCGCTGCCTGGAGACCCTGCGGGGCGCGGGCCATGAGGCCTACCCCGTGGGCGGATGCGTGCGGGATTTGCTCCTGGGACGGACGCCCGGGGACTGGGACGTGACCACCTCGGCCACGCCGGAGCAGGTGACGGCGTGCTTTTCTCACACGGTGCCCACCGGGATCAGGCAGGGCACGGTGACGGTGCTGCTGGAGGGGGGCAGGGTGGAGGTGACCACCTTCCGCCGCGACGGGCGCTATACCGACGGGAGGCGCCCGGACTCCGTCACCTTCGGCGCGGCGCTGGAGGAGGACCTGGCCCGGCGGGATTTTACCGTCAACGCCATGGCCATCGCCCCGGACGGGACGGTGACGGACCCCTTCGGGGGACAGGAGGACCTGGCCCGGGGGCTGATCCGCTGTGTGGGGGCCCCGGCCGCACGGTTTTCCGAGGATGCCCTGCGGATGTTCCGCGCCGTGCGCTTTTCCGCCCAGCTGGGCTTTCAGATCGAGGCGGAGACCGCCGCCGCCCTCAGGGCCTGTGCGCCGCTGGCGGCCAGGGTGTCCGCGGAGCGGGTCCGGGCGGAGGTGGAGCAAATCCTCTGCGCGCCCCGGCCCGCGCTGGCGGAGCAGCTGTTCCGGTGGGGGCTTTTGGCGGGGCCCACGCCCGACCTGAGCGGACTGGAGGCGGTGGAGAACAAACCGGTCTACCGCTGGGCCGCCCTGTGCGACCGGATGGGGTCCACCGCGCTGCTGGAGGCGCTGAAGCCGGACAGAAAGACCCTGGACCTGTGCCGGGGCGCCCTAGGGATCGTGGCGCGCGGCAGGC
>CAYPZF010000080.1:0-5228 GCA_964415275.1 uncultured Oscillospiraceae bacterium
GATAGCGGAGACAAATCAGGCGCGCCGCCCCAAAAGGGGCGGCGCGCCGTGCGCTTAGGGCCTCCGGCGGCCCTCTCTGTGCCGCGGCCGTCGCCAATCCGTCACGTTCGCGGCGCTCAGGCCTGCGTGAACAGATCCGTGGACAGGTACCGCTCCCCGGTGTCGGAGAAGATGGCTACAATGGTCTTGCCCGCGTAGGCCGGGTTCTCCGCCAGCGTCCGGGCGGCGTGGGCCGCAGCGCCGGAGGAGATGCCCACCGGCAGGCCCTCGCGCTTCACCAGCGCCCGGCTGGCCGCCGCCGCCGCCCCGCCGGACACCTGTATAACCCGGTCTACCACCGACCGGTCCAGGACGGAGGGGACAAAGCCGGCCCCGATGCCCTGAATCTTGTGCGCGCCCGGGGCGCCGCCGGAGAGGACGGGGGACTCGGCGGGCTCTACCGCCACAACCTCCACCCCGGGGTTCCGCTCCTTCAGATAGCGGCCCGCGCCGGTGATGGTCCCGCCGGACCCCACGCCGGCCACAAGAACATCCACGCTGCCGTCGGTGTCTCGCCAGATCTCCGGGCCGGTGGTCTCGTAGTGGGCCTTGGCGTTGGCCGGGTTGTTAAACTGGTCGGGCATCCAGGCGGCGGGCAGGGTCTCCAGCAGCTCGACCGCCTTGGCGATGGCCCCCTTCATCCCCGCGCCGCCGGGGGTGAGGACCAGCTCGGCGCCCAGGGCGGCCAGCAGGTTGCGGCGCTCCAGACTCATGGTCTCCGGCATGGTGAGCATCACCCGGTACCCCTTGATGGCCGCCAGATAGGCCAGCCCCACCCCGGTGTTGCCGCTGGTGGGCTCCACGATGACGGCGCCGGGCTTTAGCAGCCCCTTTTCCTCCGCGTCCTGCATCATATACAGGGCGGCCCGGTCCTTGACGGAGGACAGGGGGTTAAAGCTCTCCACCTTGGCCAGAAGCGACAGCCCCGGGGCAAACCGCTCCAGCCGGACCAGCGGGGTATTTCCAATGAGATCAATCAGGCTTTTCGCAATGTTCATAGGGGATTTCCTCCAAGAAAAAGAGGGGGCGGGCCATGCCCGCCCCCTCTTTTGAATGTTAGAACAGGGGAACCACCGCGCCGGTGAAGGTCTCGTTGATGTAGTCCCGGATGGCGTCGGACTGGAGGGCGGCCACAAGGGCCGCGACGGCCTCGTTGTCCTCGTTGCCCTCCTTGATGACGATAATGTTGGCGTAGGTGGTGCCCGCCTCAGACTCGGCGGCCTCGGCGGCGATGGCGTCGGTGATGGACAGGCCGGCGCCCAGCGCGTAGTTGCCGTTGATGATGGCGCAGTCCACATCGCTCAGGGAACTGGGCAGCATGGCGGCCTCCATCTCACGGAACACCAGGTTTTTCGGGTTGTCCACGATGTCCAGAGGGGTGGTCTCGGCAAAGAGCCGCTCGTGGTCCAGGGTGATGAGGCCCTCGGCCTCCATGAGGTACAGGGCACGGGCCTCGTTAGAGCCGTCGTTGGGGATGGAGATGGTGGCGCCGTCCGGCAGGTCGGCCAGGCTGGTCAGGCCCTCGGCCTTCCCCACATAGACGCCGAAGGGCTCATAGTGGATGCTGGCCACAGAGATCAGATGGGTGCCGTTCTTGGTGTTAAAGTCCTCCAGATAGGCGTTGTGCTGGAAGTAGTTGGCGTCGTTCTCCCCCTCTTCCACAGCTGTGTTGGGGATGACATAGTCGGTGTACTCCACAATCTGCAAATCGATGTCCTGTTCGGCCAGCACGGCCTTCACCTGTTCCAGGATCTGGGCGTGGGGTGTGGGAGACGCGCCCACCTTCAGGACAGTTTTCTCGTCGCCACCACAGGCGGTCAGGAGCAGGCTGAGGCCCAGAGCCAGGGCAAGGGTCAGTGCGAGCAGTTTCCTTTTCATACGATGTACCTCCTCTTTCCTTGTGCCAAGCGGGTCCTTATTTCCGAACCCGCTTGTCGATTTTCCGGGACAGGACATTAAACAGGGTTTGGATTACCTGGACGATGATGACAAGCAGAATGGCGGTGACGATGAGCACCGGCGGCTCCGTGCGGTGGTGGCCGTACCGCACCGCCACATCCCCCAGTCCACCCGCGCCCACGGCGCCGGCAATGGCGGTGTAGGACAGAATGCTGATGACGCTGATGGAGGCGCCCAGGGTGAGAGAGGGCAGCGCCTCGGGCAGGTACACCTTGAACACGATCTGCCGCACGGTAGCTCCCATAGACTGGGCCGCCTCAATGACTCCGGCGTCCACCTCGGTGAGGGAGCTCTCTACCATGCGCGCCACAAAGGGGGCGGCGGCGATGATCAGCGGGACGATGGCCCCCCGCACCCCCAGCTTGGTGCCCACAATGAGTTTTGTGAGCGGGAAAAGGAGCACGATGAGGATGATAAAGGGCAGGCTGCGGAAAATGTTGATCACCCACCCCAGGACACGGTAAAAGGTCTTATGCGGCCAGAGGCCCTCAGGATGGGTGATGACCAGCAGCACCCCCATGGGCAGCCCCAGTATGTAGGCAAACAGCGTGCCGACACCGGTCATCAGAAGGGTGTTGCCCGTCTCGATGAGCAGCATCGTCCCATAGCGCCCCACAAAAGCTGTGACAACCTCAAGCATCCCAATCCACCCTCCCCAGTAGTTGTTTTGTGATCTGCTGCCGGGGGTTGGCGATGATGTCCGCCGTGTTACCCTGCTCTACAATGATCGAGCTGTCCATGACAGCCACCTTGTTGCAGATCTTTTCCACCACGGAGATTTCGTGGGTGATAATGATGATGGTGACACCCAGCTGGCAGCCCAGGTCCCGCAGCAGCTTTAGGATAGAGTTTGTGGTGAGGGAATCCAGAGCGGAGGTGGGCTCGTCACACAGGAGGAACGAGGGGTGGTTGGCCAGCGCACGGGCGATGGACACCCGCTGCTGCTGGCCGCCGGAGAGCTGGGCCGGATATTTCCTGGCCTGGTTGGACAGGCCCACCAGCTCCAGCAGCTCCATGGCGCGCCGCTCCCGCGCGTCCTTTGGCACGCCCGCGATCTCCAGGGGCAGCGTTACATTGTCTAAAATGGTGCGCTGCATCAGCAGATTGAACTTTTGAAAGACCATGCCTATCTTCCGGCGCAGGCCGAACAGCTCTGACCCCTGGATGGCGGTCACATCCAGCCCGTCAATGATAATGGACCCGGAGCTGGGCCGCTCCAGCAGGTTGATGCACCGCACCAGGGTGGATTTCCCGGCGCCGCTCATGCCGATGATGCCAAAAATGTCGCCGTCTTCGATGGTGAGGTCTATTTTCTCAATGGCGGTAAAGGTGCCGCCATCAATGGGATATACCTTAGATAAGTTTCGTATCTCTATCACTGGAAGTCTCCTTTGTTTTTTATTTCAAGGAGAGCTTCACATTCGTTCCCGGGAGGCGTACCGTTGCAGTCTTGATAATTTTAACACAGGCAGGACCTCCTTTTCGCGCAAAATGAAAGGGATTTTGTCATTTGGGTACAGCGTTTATTGTATGACAACCGCCCTGTAAAGTCAAGTGCGGAAAGCCGGCCCGCCCGGGTCCGGGGACGCGCTCAGTGGGTGTGGCAGCAGGCGCAGTCGCAATCGCACCCCACGATGGGCTCCGGGTCCACGCCCTGCCGCCTGTAGTAGTCGGCCAGAGCCGATTTGATAGCCCCCTCCGCCAGCACGGAGCAGTGGACCTTCTGGGGGGGGAGTCCGTCCAGCGCCTCCACCACCGCCCTGTTGCTGAGGGTCAGCGCCTCCTCCACGGTCTTCCCCTTCACCAGCTCAGTGGCGATGGAGGAGGTGGCCACCGCGGCGCCGCAGCCAAACGTCTTAAATTTGACGTCCTCAATGACGTCGTCCTCAATGCGCATGGTGATTTTCATGATATCGCCGCACTTGGGGTTGCCCACCTGGCCAACCGCGTTGGCGTTTTCCACTTCACCCATGTTGCGGGGGTTCGCGAAATGGTCCATTACCTTCTCAGAATACATAGCGTTAATCCTCTCTCTCTTCCCAGATGGGAGACATGGCGCGCAGCCGTTCCACCGTGCCGCGCACATTCTCTATGACATAATCCACATCGGCCTCGGTGGTGTCCTTGCCCAGCGAGAGCCGCAGGGAGCCGTGGGCAATTTCATGGGGCAGGCCCAGGGCCAGCAGCACATGGGAGGGCTCCAGGGAGGTGGAGGAGCACGCCGAGCCCGTGGAGGCGCAGATGCCCTTGGCGTCCAGCAGCAGAAGAAGGGACTCCCCCTCAATTCCCTCGAAGATAAAGGAGGCGAGGCCGGGCAGCCGGTGCTCGGGGTCGCCGGTCATCCGGGCGCGCGGAAGGTCCTCCAACCCGGCGGCCAGCCGCCGGCGCAGGCCGGTCAGCCTGTCCGCCTGGACGGAGCGATGCTCCACCGCCTCCCGCAGGGCGGCGGCCATGCCCACCACACCGGCCACGTTCTCCGTGCCGGCCCGGTGGCCCCGCTCCTGCCCGCCGCCGTAAATCAGCGGCGGCAAGCGCAGGCCCTTCCTGATAAACAGCGCCCCCACGCCCCGGGGACCGTGGAATTTATGCCCGGAGAGGGAGAGCAGGTCCACCCCCCACTCCTTGACGTCCACAGGAATGTGGCCCACCGCCTGGACGGCATCGGTGTGGAACAGCGCGCCCGCCTGGTGGGCGATGGCGGCCAATTCCTTCACCGGCTGAATGGTGCCCACCTCATTGTTGGCCGCCATCACGGACACCAAAATGGTGTCGTCCCGGAGGGCGGCCCGCAGGGCCTCGGGGGAGACCCGGCCCATCGCGTCCACCGGGAGAAGGGTCACTTCATACCCCTGTTTTTCCAGGTGCTGCGCCGTGTGGAGGATGGCGTGGTGCTCAATGGCGGAGGTGATGATGTGCCTCCCCTTTTTCGCCTCCCGCTCAGCTACGCCCCGCAGGGCCCAGTTGTCGCTCTCAGTCCCGCCCGAGGTGAAGAAGATTTCTTCCGGCGCGGCGTTCAGGCAGGCGGCCACATCGGCCCGGGCCTTGGTCAGCGCCTCCTTGGCCGCCTGGCCAAGCCGATAGAGGCTGAAGGGGTTCCCCCAATCGCTGGCCAGACTGTCGGTCATGGCCGCCAGTGCCGTATCAGAGATCCGCGTGGTGGCGGCGTGATCAGCATACACGAATTTTGACATCCCTGTTCATCCTTTCTCAGCGCCGTGCGCCGGCTGCCC
>CAYPZF010000081.1:0-5207 GCA_964415275.1 uncultured Oscillospiraceae bacterium
GTCCCCGCCCCGGCCCTTTTGAGGAGGTAAGTTCCATGCGCATCGCGTCTGCCATATCCGACTCCATTGTAGACGGCCCCGGCCTGCGGTACACCGTGTTCACCCAGGGCTGCCCCCACCGCTGTCCCGGCTGCCACAACCCCGAAACCCATGACCCCGCCGGGGGCCGCGAGGTCTCCGTGGCGGACCTGGCCGCCGAGATGCTGCGCAACCCCCTGCTGGACGGCCTCTCTCTCTCCGGCGGCGACCCCTTCCTCCAGGCCGCCGAATGCGCCCGGCTGGCCGCCGCCGCCCATGAAAAGGGGCTGGACGTTTGGACCTATACCGGGTATACTTGGGAGGAGATTCTCTCCGCCCGCGACCCGGACTGGGACGCCCTGCTCGCCCAGACGGACGTGCTGGTGGACGGGCCTTTTGTGCTTGCTGAAAAATCCTACGCCGCCCTGTTTCGGGGCAGCGGCAACCAGCGTCTGATCGACGTGCCCGCCAGCCGCGGCGCGGGCCGCGTGGTCCTCTGGTCCAGGCCGGACCACCTGGCCCATTTCACCGTTCCCAGCTCATGACCCCATCTTAAATAAAGGGGGCGTACACCATTGATTTGCAAGGTAAGGTCCCTTGGCCTCCACGGAGTCACCGGCTATGAGGTCGGCGTGGAGTGCTTTTTGAGTGGCGGTCTGCCCTCCTTCGATGTGGTCGGCCTGCCCGACACCGCGGTCAAAGAGGCGCGGGAGCGGGTGCGCGCCGCCGTCAAGAGCAGCGGATTTGTCTTTCCGGTCTCCCGGGTCACGGTAAACCTGGCCCCCGCCAACCTGCGCAAGGAGGGCACCGTCTATGACCTGCCCATCCTGCTGGGCATCCTGGCCGCGGGAGGGCAGCTGCGCCCCCCGGCGCCGGACTGCGCCTTTGTGGGAGAGCTCTCCCTCTCCGGCAACCTGCGCCCCGTCACAGGGATGCTGCCCATGGCGCTGGCCGCCCGGCAGGCCGGTGTCCGGCGGCTTTACGTTCCCGCCGACTCCGCCGCCGAGGCCGCCCTGGCCGACGGGCTCACCGTCTACCCAGTGGAGAACGTGGCCCAGCTGGCCCGCCACTTGAAGGGGGAGGAGACCATCCCCCCCTGCGCCGCCTGTCCGCCTGACCAGGAGGACCCCGACGCACCCGACTTCAGCCAGGTCAAGGGGCAGGAGGGCGTCAAGCGCGCCCTTGAAATCGCGGCCGCCGGGGGGCATAATATAGCCATGATCGGCCCGCCCGGCTCCGGGAAGAGCATGCTGGCCCGGCGCCTGCCCTCCATCCTCCCGCCGATGAGCCGGCAGGAGGCGCTGGAGGCCACCGCCATCCACTCGGTGATGGGCCTGACGTCAAAAGAACGCCCCCTGCTCTCCCGCCGCCCCTTCCGCAGCCCCCACCACACCATCTCCGCCACCGGCATGGTGGGCGGTGGCAGCCCCACCCCCCGCCCCGGTGAAATTTCTCTGGCCCACCACGGGGTGCTTTTCCTGGACGAGCTGCCCGAATTCCACAAGGATGTGCTGGAGGTCCTGCGCCAGCCCCTGGAGGAGGGCGCCGTACAGATCAGCCGGGCCGCCGCCACCGAGCGGTTCCCCAGCCGCTTCATGCTGGTGTGCGCCATGAACCCCTGCAAATGCGGCTGGTACGGCCACCCATCGGGCCGCTGCCGCTGCACCCCCGGAAAGGTGGAGCAGTATCTGGGCAAGCTCTCCGGCCCCCTCCTGGACCGCATCGACCTCTATGTGGAGGTGCCCGCCCTGGAGTACGAGGCGCTCTCCCAGCGCCCGGTGTCCGAATCCTCCGCCGCGCTCCGCGCCCGCACCACCAAGGCCCGCGCTCTCCAGACCGCCCGGTTCGGCGGCGGTCCCATCCAGTGCAACGCCCAGATGGACCAGGACGCGCTGCACGCCTTTTGTGTCCTGGACGACGCCTGCCAGGCCCTCATGAAGGGCGCCTTTGAGCGGATGGGCCTGACCGCCCGGAGTTATGACCGGATTTTGCGTGTGGCCCGCACCATCGCCGACCTGGAGGCCTGCGGCCCCATCCAGGTCCACCACCTGGCCGAGGCCGTTCAGTACCGGGCGTCCACCTACTTAACGCGCTGATTCGGCCCGCGGGGCCGGTCTTCCGTATCCCCGCCCCACAGGGAAGGAGTGCGAAAAATTTTGAATGAGATCATACTGCTCAAGCTGGGCGAGCTGGTCCTGAAGGGCCTCAACCGCAAGAGCTTTGAAGAAAAACTGATGGGCAACGCCCGGCGGCGGCTGAAACCGTACGGCGGCTTTCGTGTGTACACCCGCCAGTCCACTACCTATGTGGAACCCCTGGACGACCGGGCCGATATGGACGGCGCCTGGGCCGCCATGACCCGCCTCTTCGGCGTGGTGGGCCTCTCCCGGGCCCGTGCCTGCCCCAAGGACGCCGACGCCATGCTGGAGACCGCCAAAACCTATCTGAGCCGCCAGCTCTTGGCCGCCAAAACCTTTAAGGTGGAATCCCGGCGGGCGGACAAGTCCTTTCCCATGACCTCCATCGCCCTCTCCCAGTACGTGGGGGGCGAGCTGCACGAGGCCTTTCCCCACCTCCAGGTAGACGTGCACAGCCCGGAGCTCACCGTCTATCTGGAGGTACGGGACTACGCCGCCTTCGTCCACGCCAACCCGGAGCCCGGCGCCGGCGGCCTCCCCGTGGGGATGGGGGGCAAGGGCGTGGCGCTGCTGTCCGGCGGCATCGACTCTCCGGTGGCCGCCTGGATGATGGCCAAGCGCGGCGTGGCGCTGGAGATGGTCCATTTCTTCAGTCACCCGTATACCTCTCCCGAGGCCAGGGAGAAGGTCCTAGAGCTGGCCCGCATCCTCACCGGCTGGTGCGGCAGGCTCACCGTCCATGTGGTGCCCTTTACCGCCATTCAGGAGACGCTGCGGCGCTCCTGCCCCGAGGAGCTCTTCACCCTCCTCATGCGCCGGTTCATGATGCGTATCTCCGAGGCCGTGGCCCGGCGCACCGGCGGCGGCGCGCTGATTACCGGGGAGAGCCTGGGCCAGGTGGCCAGCCAAACCATGGCCGCCATGGCCTGCACCGGCGCGGTGTGTACCCTGCCCGTCTTCCGTCCGCTGGTGGGCATGGACAAGGAGGAGATTGTCCGCCTCGCGCGGAAAATCGGCACCTTCGAGACCTCTATCCTCCCCTACGAGGACTGCTGCACCGTCTTCACGCCCAAGCACCCCCGCACCCGGCCTGTTTTGGGGGAGGTGGAGGCCGCGGAGGCCGCCCTGGATGTGGAGGGTCTGGTCAAGGCCGCGATGGACGGCATTGAGCGCGTCACCCTCCAGCCAAACTGACGCGGCGGCGCATGTTTTCCGCGCAACCTGCGAATCTTATGTTCCATCGGCCCCTCTGCGGCCGGGAAAGGAAGCGGTGTCCGTGTCTCACACTGCAGAACTGATTGCGGTGGGCACCGAGCTTTTGCTCGGCAACATTGCCAATACCAACGCCCAGATGCTCTCCAAAGAGCTCTCGGCCTTGGGCATCAACGTCTTCTTCCACACAGCCGTGGGTGACAACCCCGCCCGGCTCCACCAGGCGGTGAGCGTGGCCAAGGGCCGGGCCGATATCCTCATCA
Organism: uncultured Oscillospiraceae bacterium; assembly: GCA_964415275.1. Taxonomy (GTDB): domain Bacteria; phylum Bacillota; class Clostridia; order Oscillospirales; family Oscillospiraceae; genus JAEWRY01. The sequence goes on from CAYPZF010000081.1 coordinate 3,632, forward strand.
CCACCGGCGGCCTGGGCCCCACCTGCGACGACCTGACGAAAACCGTCCTAGCCGAGGCCTTTGGCAAACGGCTGGTCTTTCACCAGCCCTCCGCCGACCGGATCGCCGCCTTTTTCGCCGCCCTGGGCCGGGAGATGACCGACAACAACCTGCAGCAGGCCATGCTCCCCGAGGGCTGCACCGTCCTGGACAACGACTGGGGCACCGCCCCGGCCTGCGCCTTTGAGGCGGACGGCTGCCACGTCATCATGCTGCCCGGCCCGCCCGCGGAGTGCGGGCCTATCTTCCGCCACCGGGTCATCCCCTATCTGGACCGTCTGGCCGACGGCGTCATCTGCTCCCGGGTCCTGCATGTCTTCGGCATTGGGGAGGCCGCCCTGGAGACCCTCCTGCGGGACCGGATGAACGCCATGAAAAACCCCTCCCTGGCCCCTTACGCCAAGGAGGGTGAGGTGGAGCTGCGCATCACCGCCAAGGCGGAGACGGGGGACGGGGCCCGGGCCCTCATCGCCCCGGTGGAGGCGTCCCTGCGCGCCCTCCTGGGTCACAAGATATACGGGGTGGACGCCGACTGCCTGGAATCGGTCTGCCTCAGCCTGCTCCGTCAAAAGGGCCTCACCCTGGGCACGGCCGAGTCCTGCACAGGCGGCCTCATCGCCAAGCGCTTCACCGACCTGCCCGGCGCCTCCGCGGTCTTTCGCGGCGGCGTGGTGAGTTATTCCAATGAGGTAAAGGAGCGGGCTTTGGATGTGCCCTGCGACCTTTTGGCCGCCCACGGCGCCGTCTCTCCCCAGGCCGCCCTGGCCATGGCCCAGGGGGCCCTGCGCCGGCTGGACTGCGACCTGGCACTGGCCGTCACCGGCGTCGCCGGCCCCGGTCCTGACGACCGCGGCAACCCCGTGGGGCTGGTCTTCCTGGCCCTGGCCACCCCGGAGGGCTGTTGCCAGCGCACGCTCCACGTCGGCCAAACCCGTGCCCGCGTCCGCACCATGGCGGCCAACTACGGCTTTGACCTGATCCGGCGCCATCTGTCCGGCCTGCTATCATAATCCAGACCACCGAAGCCATGCCCGAACAAACAAGAGGTGAATCGTCATGCCGCAAAAAGCCCGCTATCCCAAGTCGCTCTACGAGGCCTTTTCCACCATCGCGGAGAGCAGCTACCAGCTCCTCTCCGCGTCCAAGCCCCTGCTGCCCTACGTCCTGAAGCGGAACAAGCTGCGCCGCGCCCTTACCCCACGCAACATTCTCTGGAAGGGCGGCGGAAAAAAGCTGGTCCAGAACAAGCTGCTGCCCTGGGGGGGCAGTCTGCTGGTCCGGGCGATCCCCCCCCTGCTCCCCATTGTCATGCTGAACGTCAACGTCAGCACCAAAAAGGGCGCCCGGTTCCAGATTACAGGCGGAAGCTCCGTCCCCCTCCCCCGGCCCAGGCCCATCGAGGTGCCCCCGCCCCGCCGGACGCGGGCCAAGGCCGATGCCGGCCGGGCCGCCCCGGCGGCCGCCCCTCGGGCCGACGCGCCCCCCGTCCCCACCGTCCCACGACCGTAGCATCAAGGAGAACAGGAGGGCGCCCCCC
>CAYPZF010000082.1:0-5202 GCA_964415275.1 uncultured Oscillospiraceae bacterium
ATATATCTTAAAAACCCCGTTCTTATGAAACTCTGAATCGTTCTCCCGCTTTTTTCTTAAATTCGCTTCCTGTATGATGTTAGCTAGTACAGATATGCGGGAGGTCCTTGTGATGAAGCTGCCATACCTCTCCCTTGCGCTCGGGATTGTGTTTCAACTGTTCGCGCTCTACTTTCTTGCCATCGCCGTGTTCGCGCTTAAGCGCCCCAGGCGGTACCCGCCGGCGGCGCCCAGGCACCGGTTTGCCGTTGTTATCGCCGCCCGCAACGAGGCGGTTGTCATCGGCAGGCTGGTGGAGAGCCTTCTTGCGCAGGACTACCCCCGCGCCCTGTTCGACCTGTACGTAGTGCCCAACAACTGCACCGACGACACCGCCGGCGCGGCGCGGCGGGCCGGCGCCTCCATCCTGACCTGCACCTTTCCGGTCAAGTGCAAGGGAGACGTCCTGCGCCAAGCCTTTTCCCAGCTGCTCGCCTCCCCCGTCCACTACGACGCCTTTTGCGTGTTTGACGCCGACAATGTGGTGGACCCCAGGTTCCTCGACCAGATGAACCGGGCCCTCTGTACCGGGGTCAAGGTGGCCAAGGGCCGGGACGAGGCCATGAATCCGGAGAGCTCATGGGTGTCGGGCTGCTACGCCATCTATTTTGGTCTGTTCAACCGCTTCTTTAACCAGGCCCGGGACAGCTGCGGGCTCTCCGCGGGCGTCCGCGGCACCGGCTTCGTGGTCCACCGCTCGGTCCTGGAGCGCGGCGGCGGCTGGCACACGGTCACCATCACGGAGGACATTGAGTTCTCCTCCCAATGCGCCCTGTGGGGCGAGCGGGTGGCCTGGGTGGACCAGGCCGTCACCTGGGACGAGCAGCCCAACTCCTTCCGCGCCTCCCTCACCCAGCGCAGGCGCTGGTGCAGCGGCTCCATGCAGGTGGCCGGCCTCCACATGCCCGCCCTGGCCCGCAGAATCCTGGGTGACAACGGCCGGCTCTCCTTTGATTTTATCTGCTATCTGCTGGTCCCGTACATCCAGGCCCTCTCGCCCCTGCCCGTCGGCCTGCTCCTCTTCTGGGGACTGCTCCGGAGCAAGGCGGTCTTCCTCCGGGTGCTCTGGCTCATCGGCGCGGGGGGCGCGGTCTCTGCCCTCCTCACCATGGCGGTGGCCGTTCTGGTGGTCTGTCTCACAGGGAATCGGCCCCACCGTATGTGGCGTGCCATCGTCACCTTCCCGCTCTTTATGCTCTCTTGGCTCCCGCTCCAAATCCTCTCTCTCTTCCAAAAAACCACCGTCTGGAAAGAGGTCCGCCACACTGGCGGCGAGCTGCCGGAAAAAGCGGCATAACCTTTCTTCCCGAAACCAGGCGTTTTTTGTCCTCGCGCTCCCATTTTACGAATCTTCTCTCTCTATCACAAAGGCAGGGGTTATTACCCCTGCCCTTTTTATGAAAACTGCCCATACTCTTTACAAATGATGTATTGTGTGGTAGAATTTCACACAGATTGCGGCCAGAAATCTGCGAAAAACGTCATGTGGGTCACCCCGGCTCACGGCTAAGTCCACAGACATAGCCCCGGACATCCATAGGCCATAAAAATAGCTGGAACAGCTATTTTTTGTTGTTTCGCTCTGGTTTTTATACATCTGTAGCGCGATAAGGCGGCCCATTCCAAGGGCACAAAAGGTTGCGTAAAGGGGGCGTTTGCATGGTCATTCAAGACATTCAGGTGGGGGAAATCTCCCTCCCTCTGGCCCGGCCTTTTAAAACCGCCCTGCGCACGGTGGACCGGATGGAGTCTGTGGTGGTGAGGCTCATCTCCGACACCGGCGACGTGGGGTATGGCGAGGCGCCGCCCACCGCCGCGATTACCGGCGACACCAAGGGCTCCATCCGGTGCGCCATCCAGGACCACATCCGGCCCGCCCTACTGGGCATGGAGATTGAACATCTGTCCGGTATTATGGCAAAACTGCACGGCTGCATCGTGAAGAACACCTCCGCCAAAGCGGCGGTGGATATGGCCGTATACGACCTCTGGGCCAAGCGCTGGGGCGCGCCCCTCTACCAGTTGCTGGGCGGCGCCCGGCGCACCCTCCAGACTGACATCACCATCTCAGTCAACCCCACCGACGAGATGGTGCGCGACAGTCTGGACGCCCTGCGCCAGGGGTACCATATTCTGAAGCTCAAGGTGGGGAAGGGCGGTCTGGAGGACATCACCCGCGTGGAGGAGATCCGCCGCGCCATCGGCAAGGAGGCCCGCATCCGGGTGGACGCCAACCAGGGCTGGACCCCGCGTCAGTCGGTCTCCATCATTTCCGCCATGGAGGACAGGGGGCTGGACATCGACTTGGTGGAGCAGCCTGTTCCCGCCCACGATCTGGAGGGGCTGCGCTACGTCACCCAGCGGGTGCGGACGCCTGTGCTGGCCGACGAGGCCGTCTTCTCCCCCGAGGACGCCATCCGTATCATCCAGGCGGGGGCGGCCGACCTCATCAACATCAAACTGATGAAGACCGGCGGCATCTGGCAGGCCCTTAAAATTTGCAGCGTGGCCGAGATTTACGGGGTGGAGTGCATGATGGGCTGTATGCTGGAATCCAAGCTGGCCGTGTCGGCGGCCGCCCATCTGTGCGCCGCCCGAGACATCATCACCCACTGTGATTTGGACGGCCCTTCCCTCTGTTCGACCGACCCCTTTGAGGGAGGACCCGCCTTCCAGGGCGCCGCCATCACCATGCCCGTCCTCCCGGGCCTCGGCATCTCCAGTATTCCCTGCGCCGTCTGGCGCTGACCCGCCCGCGGGGCCGCGCCTCTTCCAGCTCCTCTGTGTCCCTATGGCGACCGCTCCCGTTCGTTGCAATCGCCTTGGCTGCGGTTGTCCATCGATAGCCCCCGCGAGACCTCAGACCGTCCCCGCGAAAATGAATATGGAAAGAAGGAAAACCACATGAAGAACAGGAAGAAACTGCTTGCGCTTACGCTTGCTCTGGTTCTCTGCCTCGGCCTGTTGGCCTCCTGTAACGGCGGCGACACCAAAGATCCCGTCGATTCTCCCGCGGCTGATTCCGGCACCTTCCGCAGACTTTACGGCTCCGAAGTCTCCACCATGAACTACCTCACGACCAACACCATCCTGGAGCAGACCATCGGCGCCAACGTGGTGGACTGCCTGGTGGAGTATGACCGCTACGGCAACATCCAGCCCTCCCTGGCCACCGAGTGGACCCCCAACGAGGACGGCACGGTCTACACGTTCAAGATCCGTGAGGGCGTCAAGTGGGTGGACCACACCGGCGCCGAGCAGGGGGACCTCACCGCTGAGGACTTCGTCACCGCCGCCGCCTATGTGCTGGACGCCGACCACCAGAGCGGCACCGCCGCCTCCTATTTCGGCGTGGTGAAAAACGCGGAGGCCTATTTTAACTACACCGCCTATCTCCTCACCAGCGAGAACGGCACCAAGACCGCCGACGCCGAGGGCAACCCCATTGAAGCGGTGGAGGAGATCTCCTTCGACGAGGTGGGTGTGAAGGCGCTGGACAGCCACACCCTGGAATACACCCTGGAGAAGCCCGTCCCCTACTTCCTCTCCGGCCTTACTTATGTTTGCTTCATGCCCGCCTACGCCCCCTTCCTGGAGGAGATGGGCGACTCCTTCGGCGCCGCCACCGACCCCAGCACCCTGCTCTACTGCGGCGCTTACATCCTGTCCGAGTTCGCGCCCCAACAGGTCCACGTGTACACGAAGAACGAGTCCTACTGGGACAAGGACAACGTGTTTATCGAGCGGATTGAGGAGACCTACAACTCTCAGTTCAACACCGTCGGCCCCCAGATGATTAAGAGCGACGAGCTGGACGACGCGGATATCGGCGCCGACATCCTGGATGCCTGGCTGCTGGACGACGCCACCGCCAACCTGGTGAGCAAATACCGCCCCAAGGTGGACTACTCTTATTTCTACTGCTTTAACTTCAACCCCACCTTCGACGCCGAGTACGAGCCGGAGAACTGGAAGATCGCCGTGAACAACGAGAACTTCCGCCAGGCCCTTCTGGCCGGGCTGGACCGGGTACGTGAGCTCTCTGTCCTGGACCCCAACACCCCCCAGAGCCTGGCCATCAACTCCATCACCCCGCCGGGCTTCACCTCCTATGACGGCAAGGACTACACCCAGTACGGCGACCTGGCCGCCATCATGGCGCGGGACAGCTTCAACCCGGAGCAGGCCGTCACGTACCGCGACGCCGCCAGGGCCGAGCTGGAGGCCGCCGGCGTCACCTTCCCTGTCAAGGTTCTGATGCGCTACAACCCCGCCACCGTGGACTGGGATAAGGAGTGCGCCGTTGTGGAGCAGCAGATGGAAGGCCTGCTGGGCGCGGACTTCATCGACATCATCTCCCTGGCCGGCCCCGAGTCCAACTTCCTCACCGAGGTCCGCCGCTCCGGCGATTACGCATTCATGAAGTGCGGCTGGGGCGCCGACTACGCGGACCCCCAGACCTGGACCGACCCCTTCTACGGCGACTATAAGTATGGGTTCCTGGAAGTGGCTCTGGCCAATGGCGACGGCGCGGCAGCCACTGTGGCCGAGTACCGCGCCCTGGTAGAGACCGCCATCGCCGAGACCACCGACATGGCCCTGCGCTACGAGCTCTTCGCCGCGGCCGAGGCCTACCTCATCGACCACGCGCTGGCCGTCCCCTTCTCCACCAGCCAGACCACTTATGTGGCCACAAAGCTCAACATGTATGAGAGCGCCTACGCCCCCTTTGGCGTGTCCAATGTCCGGTATCACTATAAGGGCATGACGCTTCAGGACACCTTTGTAAGCATGGAGCAGTATGAGGCCAATCTGGCCGACTGGCAAGCCGCCCGTGCCGAGGGCTGATTTCTGATTCTTCGCCGGCTGAGACCAACGTCAAGACGGCGGCATCCTCCCGGGGGAACCCCCCGGGAGGATGCCTGCCGTTTACAAACGGCCCGGTGCCCTGACCGGGCCCTTTGTAAACGGCAGGCAATGAACCAACAGGAAGGAACTTGCGTATGCTGAACTATCTTGCAAAGCGAGTCGGCCGTTCTCTTATGACCCTCTTTTTTATCGTATCCCTGGTGTTCTGCCTCGTGCGGCAGATGCCTGTAGAGGGCTATTTTCAGAACTATGACAAACTCTCGGAGGCCCAGGTGGCGGCAGGCATCTCCAAAC
>CAYPZF010000083.1:0-5190 GCA_964415275.1 uncultured Oscillospiraceae bacterium
TCGCAACGTAAAAAGTCCTCCCATAGATAGAAACGATCATGTAACCGACAGCGCCCACCCCCGGCCGGGCTAAAGCCCGGGGAGAAAGGGATCGGACGCCATGAACAGACGCTACAGCCTAACGAAAAAAGAAGCGGACACAGTAATTCTAGCAATAAACATAACCCTGGAACAGCTGGAATCAATTCCAACAACACCAACTTTTCGCTGGCAAGCCGCAGAGCTAAAGACCTTAAAAGAGAAATTAATTAACTACCAATGGGTAAGATAAACAGGAAGCAAAAGCCTCCCCTTTTCAATGCTCACATAAACTAAGATTGTCTTTATTTTGTTGAGTAGAGCCCTTCCGCCCCGGCACCCCCCTTCCGCAATGATGACAATGACATGGAGGTATTATGAGTCTGATTGCCTGTACAGACCAGTGCGTCTACCAACAGAACGGCTATTGCAGCCTGATTCGGGCCGGCTCCCGCGGCGAACCAAGCCACCAGTCTCCCTGTGTCAACTTCGTACCCAAGCGCGCGCACCGCTCACAGTGCGGCGTTGAGCGCCTCCCGGATGTTGGAAACGCGAATGAGCTCTAACCCTGTCGGCGCCTGAATGGCGGTGCCCGTCTTGGCCGGAACGAGACATTTTGAAAATCCCAGGCGCCGCACCTCTGACAGCCGCTGCCCCATGCCGTTGATGGACCTGAGTTCACCGGTCAGCCCCACCTCTCCGACGGCCGCCAAATCGCCGGGCACGGGCTTGTCCCGAAAGCTGGAGGCCATTGCGATCACAGCGGCCAAATCGGCGGCGGGGTCATCCAGCCGCAGTCCACCGATGACATTGAGGTAGGCGTCACAGCTGCTCACCAGAAGGCCGCCCCGTTTTTCAAGGACCGCCAGCAGCAGCGTGGCCCGGTTGTAATCAAAGCCATTGCTGGTTCGCCTTGGATTTCCGAAGCTGGTGGGCGTTAACAGGGCCTGAACTTCGGCCAGCACCGGACGCACACCTTCCATGATACAGGTGACGCATGTGCCCGGCGTATTCTCCAGCCGCCCGGACAACAGCATCTCAGAGGGGTTTGGAACCTGGATGAGGCCCTTCTCCCCCATCTCGAAGACGCCGATTTCGTTGGTGGCACCGAAGCGATTCTTGGCCGCCCGCAAAATACGGTAAGCCAGGTGCTGCTCTCCTTCAAAGTAGAGCACACAGTCCACGATATGTTCCAGCACCTTGGGGCCGGCGAGAGCACCCTCTTTGTTTACATGTCCAATGACAAATACGGTAATCTCCTGCCCTTTTGTCAGGCGCATCAGGGCCATGGTGCAGTCCTTTACCTGACCCACGCTGGCCGGCGCGGCGCTCAGGTTGCTGTTGTAGAGGGTCTGGATTGAGTCCACAATCAGAATGTCGGGCTTGAGGGTCTGAACGGCCTCCAGAATGTCCTCCAGATTGGTCTCCGCCAGGAGGTAAAGCCCCTCCCCTTTCACGCCCAGCCGCTCGGCCCGCAGCTTAATCTGCCGTTCCGATTCCTCGCCGGACACATATAAAACGGTGTGTCCGCGGCATAAGTTGTCACAAACCTGCAACATCAACGTAGATTTTCCGATTCCGGGCGCGCCGCCCACCAGTACCAGGGACCCCTGCACCGCGCCGCCGCCCAGCACCCGGTCCAGCTCGGACAGACCGGTCTCAAACCGCAGCTTATCGGTGGTTTCCACCTCGGCAATGGCCTTTGGCCGGTTGGGGGCGGGCTGTGTTACGCCGCTGCCCACTCTGGCCGCGCTCCGTCTCCCCTGAGGAGCCGGCTGTTCCACAACGGTGTTCCATGCGCCGCAGGCCGGGCATTTCCCTTGCCATTTTGGGGTTTCATTGCCGCACTCCGTGCAGTAAAAGAGGGTCCTCACCTTCATACGGGCCGCCTCCTTGCTGATATGTGAGGTAAGAGGCCGCCAGCGCGACCGAGATCTTTGTCTGATAGCTCCCCGTCTGCAACAGCGCGTCTTCTCTCGGGTTGGAGAGAAACCCGCATTCCACCAGAATGGCCGTACAGGAGATGTGGTTCATCAGGTAAACCGTGGTTGGAATGGCGGCGGGCTGCCGCGTATTCTCCGGGTCCAGGGCCAGGCGCAGGGTCTCCTGGGTCAGCACCGCGAAGGGCCTGGACAATTCACCATTGGCGTAAAAGACCTGGGCGCCGTGGTATCTGGTGTGGTTGTAGGTGTTTTGATGGATGCTGATGAGGACGGCGTTGGGCACCGCCTCAATGATATCCACCCGGTTGTGGAGGTCAGAGACCTTCTTCTCCCGCAGCGTGGCGGCGGATGGGTCGTGGAGGGAGACATCCGCGTCCCGCAGCAGCAGGGTCTCCACTCCGTAAAAGCGCAGCAACGCGTCCAGCCGCTGGGCGATGGCCAGATTGATGCCGCTTTCTATCGCTCCGCTGAAAGAGACGGCCCCGCCGTCCTCCCCGCCATGCCCGGCGTCGATGACCAGCGTCTGGTCGGGGAAACGCGCCGGCGCCAGCGCGGGCACGTCCCCCCTGAAAAAACGGTGCCTGACTAAGATCACCATGGCCGCAAGGAGCAGACAGAGAATTATTTTCCCCAAGACACGCTTTATCATCATCATGTGGACACCCCCTTGTGCACTTTATGAGGGGGTTTGGCCCAATATGTTCCTTTATTTGCCCAGTATATCACAAGTGGCATGAAAAATGAAGGGGTTTCCCATTTCCTTTTGTCGCATAGACTGAAAAAGAGGGGACATTGTCCCCTATTATCTAAGCTACAAGGAGGAATTCCCCATTGGAAAAGACAAAGCCCGGCGTCTGTAGCGATAATCAGGGCGTACTTCCGCCCTGCGCTCCGCTGGCCGTACCATACGTCCCCTTCCAGCAGACGTGCGCGAAGCAGTACTCCATATCCGACGCGCTAAACAACGGCACCCTCTTTCCCGGCCTGAATCTCCCCTTCCACGCGAAGGTGAATGCCGCCAACGTTGTCAACAACCCCCTCGCCGAGCTCCAGGCGCTGGAGTTTGTGGTGCTGGAGCTTGGCCTCTACCTGAACACCCATCCCGATGACGGGGAGGCCTTTTGCCTCTATCAGCAGTTCGTAGCCCTGGAGAAAGAAGCCCGTGAGGTGTATGTGGCCCAATACGGCCCCCTCTTTCAGACTGACTCCGCCAAGGACAAAACCTATACCTGGCTCAAGGATCCCTGGCCCTGGAACATCACGGAAGGAGGGAAATAAGCGATGTTTATCTATGAAAAAAAGCTTCAGTATCCTGTCAAAATCACAACACCCAACCCAAGGCTGGCCTCCTATATCATCAGCCAATACGGAGGTCCCAATGGCAGCAGACGACTGGTCCGGGCCCCTTTCCCCAGTGGGGTTATTCCACCGTGATGTCGTTCTTCGTCGGGATGATATTCACATAGGAGGCGCCGCGTCCAAATTGGACGGGCGAGCCGTCCGCCGCGGTATAGATAAATTGGCTGCTTCGATCCGCCTTGCTCCACCTGATGGGGATAATCTTTCCGCCGCAGGCATACCAGCCGTCCCCGCCCGATATGAGGTCCACATTCAGCCGTCCCTCGGTGTCCCCGGGAATGACCGTACAGCTGGTCCGGATTACAACGACATTGGTGACGCCCACCTGCTCGCCGGTGTTGCCGTCCACATAGGGCTTGTCGTACTCCTCCACCAGGTAGCAGCCGCTCTCCCGATCATAGGTGAACACTCCGGTCTTATAGGTGGAGAAGGGCACCGTAATCACTTGGGCGCGCTCCCCATGCCCGGGTGTTCCGTCCTCCAAAAAGGTCATATCGTATGTATAGCCGTCCGCGTGCTCCTGACGAAAACCGTACGCGGTGAACTTCTCTATGATCACGTCGCCGGAGGTGACAACGCTGTGCTCATACCCGTTGTTCTTTCTGCGGTCCGCGTCCCGCCAGAAGAGGTTAGAGCCCGGCTCCCTCCCCTCATAGCTGCCGCGTACGCAGTCCAGCGCGGTGACACCCCACGCTTTGATTTTGGCGTAGGCGTCCTCACTGCCGCCGGCGTGGAGGTAGATGGCGTCCAGACCCAGGGCCAGCTCCAGATAATAGGGGCGGGAGGAGCGTACCGTACCGATTTGCCCCACGTCCTCCATGCTTTGATAGACGGCCAGCATTCGGGTGATGCCGCCCTCGGCCAGCACCTCATAGATAATATCCGCTTTGGAGACCCCCATCTGGGGCAGAGCTGCCTTCAGGTTGTTGAGCATCACGGCAATGGGACGCCGGTTGGCCCACTCCTCCGGGATGGGGAGGCCTGTGAGCGGATTGCGGGGCCCGGCGTACTCCGGCGTGGGCGTTGGCTCCTCGGCCAGTACAGGGGCCGCGGAGGGCATTGGGTCCGACCCCTCCCGCGCGCAGGCGGAGAGCAGGATCAAAAGAAGGAGCAGTGGCAGACCAAGCCGCGTGAAGATTCGTCTCATAAACATTATCTCCTGTTTTTTTACTTAAGAGTATGATACTCTTTCCAACGGACCCATGTCAATTCCCTCTTGTTCGCAACCTCGTTCCTGTGTATAATAAGGGAAAGGGGGGCTTTTTGTATGGTGCGCTTCGGCTTTATTCATGATAAGCTGGATATCAAGTTTCTGGTGCTTTACCTGATGGCCCGTGTGGCCGCCCCCATTGACTTCTCCACCCTCACCGAGCTTGTAATGTGCGATGACGGGGTGGACTATTTTCTTTATGCCGAGGCGCTGGCCGAGCTGGTATCCACCGGGCACCTCACCCTCGAGGAAGAGCGGTACGCCATCACGGAGAAGGGCCGCCGAAACGGCGGAATCTGTGAGGACAGTCTCCCCTACTCGGTGCGCCGCAAGTGTGATAAAAACCTCTCCCTGCTCAACGCCGCGCTACAGCGCAGCGCCCAGGTGCGTGCCCAGGTGCTGCCCCGCCCGGACGGCGGCTATGCCCTTCAGCTGGCTCTGGACGATGAGAAGGGCAACCTTCTGGCGCTGGAGCTCTTCACCGCCTCGGAGGAGCAGGGCGAGACGCTGGCGGAGCATTTCCGCGCCAACCCGGAGCGTGTCTACCACGGCATCCTACAGGTGCTGCTCTCACAGGAAGCGCCTTAAAAGGGCGGCAAGGGCTCTGAGGGGGCCTACCGCCATGATGCAGAAACACCGTGTGCCACTTGTCAGATGGCA